>CAZMIQ010000085.1:0-4194 GCA_964566525.1 uncultured Pseudomonadales bacterium
ATTTTTATGTCAGCTAGTCTTCAAATGGATTGGTATTGACTACTGCTACTTCACGTTCAAATTTTTCGATAATTGGCGCGGAGTTACTCCCGAAAGTCTTACGATCATAAGTGATGGTAAAACTTATTTTTACCACAAAACCTCTATTAATAGTAACTTGGTTTGGTGAAGTGCCAACAGTAAAAGTTTGATTGCTGCAAGTAAATAATTTCTCGCCTGTTACGTTTTCAACTTTCAGACTAATATTGCCAGATGAGCCAACTGTATTACTTGTGAGGTTGATAATATTATCAGGTTGATTCCAAAAATTTCCACTATTGTGTTTTGTTGAGTCAGTTCTCATCATTAATACTAATTCTTTTTTATTATTGTTTGGATCTAATATTTTCACTTGATTTCTTTGAAAAGAATATTCCCCTGGAACTTGAGTATTAACTTTTAAAATATCTCCTGCCTTGATAGATTGATCGCTATCTAAAGGTACAAGTCTACCTTCTTTAGGATAAACACAAAGCTCAGGTAAAGTAACACTATTACGTACTAGAAACTCAATCCGATCTAAAGCATAATTGCCCTCTTGTCTAATACGCTGACGCGTTTCGGTATTAAATTTCATGTTCATGAAATTAACTAAAAATTGAGCAATTAATAATGATAAGATGCCAAAAATAGCTACTGAGACTAATAATTCGATTAAGGTAAAGGCCGATTTGGATTGTGCAATAGATTTTTTATGCATACATTTATTCAATTACATTATGGATTAGTGACGCAATAGTATCTGCAACTGCCAGCATGATTATCACCATTATTATTTGCACAATTTGTCAAAGCAGTATTTGCAGCAGAATTAGCACTATTTCTTGGTGATTCCAGAACACCAGTACAAACAGTAAAAGTCTTATGAGGTGCAGGTGTGGCAGGCGTATACTTATAAGGATCACTGGAATTAATGGAGTTAGTAGGGACAACTTTGAGGTAATTATTTGTTACTAACAAATTTAGATTTGCTGGGTAATTACCCATATCAGCGCGATATAATAATAATGCTTGTTGAATATTATGTATGTCTGATTTTTGTTTGGCATCACGACCTTTTTTGACCGCTGAAGTGTAGCTACTAATACCTAAGGTAGCTAAAATTGAAATTATTGCTACCACCGTTAATAACTCTATAAGGGAAAAAGCTTTGATTTTTGTCATAGTTGCATTTTAGCATAAAAAATAAAGTTGTCAAGCATTAATTATCAATTTGATAATTAATTTTCTCATATAAAAATGTCTTTTATGAGTTACAATATTGCTTAATATGTTCAAGTGGGCTTTCTGGCAAAATTGGCAAAGAACAATTTGGTGGCAACCTTTTCAAATCAAAGATAAGGCTAATAAGACTTTATTAATGAGGGCAAAGTGGCTATTGATTTTTACTTTAATTATCGGTGGTTTATTCATTATTATTCAAAATCGACAACTTTATTTGCTGATCAATCGTGAAGCTCTAGAAAAGCAAGAAAATGAGTTTGCGAATTTATTTTATCCTCAATATTATCAATTATATTATTGGATGAAAAATCAAGCTAATTTAGCTATTGATTTAAAAACTAGTTTGGATAAGAAAATTGCAATTGACAGCTGGCTGAGTAAATATGCTCAATCATTCTCTTTAATCAATGGTGTTAAAAAAATCGAATTAGGTCTGGCTGGCACTAATGAACAATGGCAAGCTATTAGAAAAGATAATGATTGGGAAGTAACTAATAATATTAATCAAGAATTTGCGACTATGATTAGTAATCAAGATTGGCAGAATGAGAATATTTATTGGGCAGAAAATCAATTATCCGATACTTTAACTACTTTAGCTTTATTTTGGGTTTACACCAATGAGCAGGGAGAAAAAACTTATGTCAAAGTAACTGTTGACTTTAATTATTTGTTGGAATTAGAGGAAGTGTGGCAGAGACCAAAATCAGGGGCGGTAGTTTTTTTAGGAGCTGATAATCGGAGTCAATTTTTCCCCTTTTGGGAAATTGAAGAAGCAAATTTGGCTACTTTAGCCGCGAAACTAGCGACTGAGAGAGCTAATCTATTTGAAAGAGGCATCATTATTGACGATGAAAACGGCTTAATACAAGCTTTAAATTTAAAAAAGGATTTAATTGATCAATCAATTTTTCATTTACAATACGGTGGTGAAAATTTTTGGATTAAAATTACACCTATTCAGACGCAAACTGATTTTAAGTTGATGGCAGTAATTTTAACTGAGAATCACCCCTTATATCGGCTTGGTATTTCTGCTCGGTTCATTACTTTTTTTGTCATAATTGTGATTATAATTAATTTTCTTTTATTCTTTTATTATTATTGGCGTTATTTAAGACAATATTATTTCACCAATGAAATTAAAGATATTATCAAAAGTGGAGAAAGTGCGGTTTTGGAATTTAAATCATCACTGCGTTATGATTATAAACAAAAAAAACTTAATAAAGAATTAGAAAATATCATTATTAAGAGTGTGGCTGCTTTTAACAATAGTGATGGCGGGATTATCCTTTTAGGCGTTAATGATAAGGGTAAAATATTAGGTTTGAAAAAAGACTATGAAACATTGAAAAAACCAGATAGAGATGGATTCGAATTACATTTGAGAGCAATTATTTCTCAAGCCTATGGTCAACACTTCGCTGCTCGTCGAATTGAAATTTTCTTTCCTCATGTCAATAAAGAAGAAGTATGTATGTTAAAAATTAAAAAAGGACGGACGCCGATTTACACCATGACTACTGATAAAACTTGTGGTGCTAGGCAAGAAAAATTTTATATTAGAATGGGTAATAGTTGTCGTGAAATAGAAAAGCCAAGTGATATCGTAACTTACCAAAAAGAAAGATTTACTTGGAAACTGAAATGGAGTAAAAATAAATGATTGCTTTTGATAAAAACTTATTAGTTAAAACTTTAATGAAAGCTAATTTTTGGATTATTATTTTCTTTATTACTTATTTTATTTTTGGGTTAGTGATTGTGGGTGACTATGGTATTTCTACAGATGAGCCGACAGAGAGAGAAACTAGTTGGCGTCAATATAAATTTGCTATCAGTAAAATTTATTTTGTCATGACTAAAAAAGAACTTCCTAGTTTGGTTGAAAGTCATGTCTGGCATCAAAATTATCTTCAAGGTTCTAGAGATAAGTATTATGGGACATTTTTGCAATGGCCGACTTTAGCTTTGGAACATCTGAGTAATTTTGAAATGCCCTTAAGTCAAGTGTATTTATGGCGACATCGCTTAAACTTTTTTTATTTTTTTTCGGCTCTGATTTGTTTTTATTTATTATTAAAGCAAAGATTTAAGCATTCACTGTTAGCATTAATCGGAATATTAATGGTGGTCTTGCATCCTAGATTTTTTGCTGAAGCTTTTTATAATAATAAAGATGTTTTATTTGCGGCTACTTATATAATCGCTATTTATTTTGGTGATCAATGGCTGAGAAAAAAAAGTTGGCTTAGTTTAGCTCCATGGGTGTTTGCTTCTGCTTTAGCGATGAATACTAGAATTTTGGCTCTGATTATTCCTTTAATTTATTGTAGTGCAGATATTTTCCAACTTGCTCAGAGTTATATTGGTCAAAAAATAAAATTAAAAGATATTGTTGTTCGTTTAAGTCAAATATTTATGGCTTTGATTTCAATTTTTGTTATTTATATTTTAACACATCCGACTGCTTGGGGCAATGAGCTTAATTTTATCTTCGAAGTTTTTAAATCTTTTTCTCATTATGATTTATGGCAAGGAACAACTTTGTATTTTGGTAAATTAATTCCTTGGAATGAAGTGCCGTGGCATTTTATTGTTGGTTATTTATGGGCGACAACGCCAATTATTTTTTCTGCTTTAATTATTATTGGTTTACTACTTTACGTTTATAATTTAATAAGATTGATTATAAAAGATTTTTCAGTTATTAGGTCGAATAAAATTAAGTTTTATTTTGGTCAAAAAAACAACTTTTTTTACCAAATATTTGCGCCAGATAATTTAGTTTTTATTTCTTTTTTGGCACCAATATTGGCAGTGATTATTTTTCAATCAGTTTTATACAATAGTTGGCGTCACCTATACTTCATTTATTCGTTCCCTACTTAAAACCACAGACGATAGTCTGTGGATGAAGTGAGCCCG
>CAZMIQ010000086.1:0-4159 GCA_964566525.1 uncultured Pseudomonadales bacterium
GCATTAAAAATTGATTTGAAGCAATTAGATAAAACTGATATACATTTGCATGTACCTGAAGGGGCAGTGCCGAAGGATGGTCCATCAGCCGGAGTCACAATTGTAACAGCTTTAGTTTCGGCTTTAACTAATAAGCCAGTGCGAAAAGAGGTGGCAATGACAGGTGAAGTAACCCTGAGAGGCAAAGTTTTGAGGATAGGTGGCTTGAAAGAAAAGGCAATCGCTGCTGCTCGAGCTGGATGTAAAACAATTTGTATCCCTTGGGAAAATCAAAGAGATTTGGTGGAGATACCGAAAGAAATTACGAAGAAAATTAAGTTTGTGCCGACAAAAAATGCGTTGGAAAATTTGGAAGTAGCTTTAGAAAATTAAATTGCCGAATTAGACTGATTGTTTGTGTGTTAGAATATGCTTAGTCTTTGTAGACGATTATAAATTTGACCAGAAAGGTGATAATGGCAGATAAAACCGTAAAGAAAAATTTGAATATAAGTAGTAATGTACCAGCTTATTTTATTGATGGACAGTTTTTTAGTAAAATTAATGATGGTATTTATAATTTAAATTTCATGCAGAAAATGAGTGAAGATGATAAAGCTATTAATTTGAATGTGGTGAGTGCAATTAGATTAAGCTTGGCCCAAATCAAAGACTTACATAAAGTTTTGGATAATTTTGTGAATGAAGCTGAAAAGCAGAAAGTATAAACATATGTTTGATAAATTAACTAAAATTGTAGCCACTATTGGTCCAGCGACTGAAA
Source organism: uncultured Pseudomonadales bacterium (assembly GCA_964566525.1). GTDB lineage: Bacteria > Patescibacteriota > Microgenomatia > UBA1400 > PJMF01 > CAZMIQ01. The sequence continues at coordinate 764 of CAZMIQ010000086.1, forward strand.
CTGAAGAAACCTTGGTCAAATTAATTGACGCTGGGATGAATGTGGCGAGATTTAATACCAAACATTCTAGCCCCCAATGGCATCAAGAAAGAATTGAAAGAGTAAAAAAAGTCGCGAAAGAGAAAAATGCAAGTGTGGGCGTATTATTGGATTTACAAGGACCAGAAATTAGAATTAATTTGCCTGAAGAAAAACCTTTCGATTTGACTGAGGGTGAAATTTGTACTTTTACTTTCGATGAGAAAAATCAAGCGGTGAAAAAAGTTTTAATTCCCCAAAACGTAGTGGAAACTTTGCAGGTAGGCAATATGGTGTTATTAGATGATGGAGCTTGTGAATTGGAAGTGGTGGAGAAAGAGGATTCTTATTTAATTTTAAAAGCCTTAAGTGCTTGCACAGTCAAGCATCGCAAAACTTTAAATGTGCCTGGAATTACGATTGACATGCCAGCTTTAGTTGAAACTGACTATTTACAATTAGATGGTGCGAAAGATTCACAATTAATTGATTTTGTGGGTCTGTCTTTTGTGCGTAATAGCGAAGATATAGAATTTTTGCGTCAAGAATTAAATAAACGCAATATTAAAGCCCAAATTGTGGCCAAAATTGAAACTCAAGCCGCTTTAGATAATTTGGATGAAATAGTAGCAGCGAGTGATGTGGTGATGATTGCTAGAGGTGATTTGGGGGTGGAAGTACCATATGAAGAGCTGACCTTTTGGCAAAAGAAAATTATTAAATTGTGTCATGATCAAGCTAAACCCGTGATTACGGCTACTCAAATGCTGAAAAGCATGACTGATAATCCTAGACCGACAAGAGCGGAAGTGTCAGATGTGGCACATGCGATTTATGATGGCACTGATGCAGTGATGCTATCTGAGGAGACAACAATTGGTCGTTATCCAGTGAAAGCAGTTAGGACTCAAGCGACTATTGCTGAGTTTAATGAAAAATATGCCAATGATGATTTGGAAATTTTCATGACTGATGATGAAGAGGTGGCAATTACCAATGCGGCAGTGGAATTAGCTGAAACTAGTGGTTTGCAAATCGATAAATTAATTTGTTTTACCACTACTGGTCATAGTGCTAGACTTTTAGGTAGATTGCATCCAAGCATGCCAATTTTAGCGGTAGCTTATGATCCAGTGGTTTATTATAATTTGTCTTTAGTTTATGGTGTTATACCTGTGTTGATGAAAAAAGAACTTTTAGCTGATTTTGCTAAAGTGATTGAAGAATTAAAAAAACTAAAATTGCTCACTGAAGGAGAAAAGGTGGTAGTGGCTCATGGTCTCCCCTATCAACCTGGTGGGGTGGATATTTTGTCAATTGTGACGGTGAAGAAGTAAATAAAATTTTAACGATGGATGGAAGGCGCCTATAGAGGCGCCTTTTTTTCGATGATAGTTTTAATTAGTTTCATTTTGAAACTAGTTGCCTTTTTTTTACTTCTTTTTCTTTTTACAAATAATTTCTAGAATAATTAATTCTAGATTTAAAAAAGGGATTTGAGAATTAAATTGATAAGAAAGCATTTTTTGTAATAAAAAAGTGGCTTGAGCTTGAGTGAGAGTGAGATTTTTTTCGCCTTTAAGATTGGCGATTAATTGTTGATGCAGATACTGAAAAAGATTTTTGATAAAAAACTTTTCATCAAAATTATTTTGACGTAATTGAGCAAAAAATTCAATTAATTTAATTTGGTCTTTAGTTAAAATAATTTGAATAAGTGAATGCAATTGTTGATTTTGATTGCCAATGAGTAATTCATTTACTTTCTGATTAGTGATATCGCCTTGATGATGAATGGTTTGTAATAACTTGACAGCGTCGCGGAAACTGCCATCAGCTAATTCAGCAATGCTATTTAAAGCCTCATCTTCTGCCTTTAATTTTTCTTGTTTAATGATATTTTGAAGAGCGGTAATAATTTCTGCATGAGTAGCTTTGGTAAAATTAACTAAGTGACAACGGCTAGTAATCGTGGCTGGGATTTTATGAAATTCGGTAGTAGCTAAAATAAAAAAAGCGTGAGCGGGTGGCTCTTCAAGAATTTTCAGTAAAGCATTGAAAGCTTCGGTGGTGAACATGTGGACCTCGTCTAAAATATAGACTGTGACTTGACTAAGACTAGGTGGCAAATAGACTTGTTCTTGTAATTGTCTGACGTCATCAATGCCTCGATGGGAGGCGGCATCAATTTCGACCACACTATATGAATTGCCATTGAGAATTTGAATTATTTGAGGGTCTTGCAAGTCTGGATCGAGAAAGGTATAGTCGGTGGAGGTTGGTTGTTTTTGGAAATAATAATAGTCGATGGTTTTTCGATTGTGTTTAGAATTGAGAATGGCGGCAATAATTCTAGCAGTGGAAGTTTTACCTGTGCCTTTGGGTCCAGTAAAAAGTAAGACTTGCGGTAAAGTACCATTCTGAGCTAAGGTTTGCATTTGTTGACTAACTTGCTGCAAATGTAATTGTGAAAATTTTTGTGGTCGATAATATGTTTGCCATGAAATCATAGCTGTTATTATACACTAAATCACTTGAGCTTTGTGGCTGATTTATAGTATAATCTACTTATGCCTGAATTGCCAGAAGTAGAAACAGTGAAGAAAAGTTTGCAGAGTTTTTTACTTGATCGTCAAATATTGACGATTGATGTTTTGCGGAGTAAAAGTTTCCCTAATTTAGATTTAAAAGAGCAAATAATTGGACAAAAAATTGTGGCAGTGGAGAGAAGAGCGAAAATAATTGATATTGTTTTTGCTAATGATTGGCATTTATTAACACATTTGAAAATGACTGGTCAATTATTATATTTGAATCAAGAGACTTTGGTCGGCGGAGGTCATCCAACCAATGATGTTTTAAAACAATTACCTGGCAAACACACTAGAATTATTTATCAATTGGATAATCGAGCACAATTATTTTTTAATGATATGAGAGTTTTCGGCTGGATGAAGATATTCTCACCTGAAACTATCAAGACTGAGTGGCAAAAATATGGACCAGATGCTAATATTAATATTTCATTAATTTATTTGAAAGAAAAATTAAAAAATAAAAAACAGCCAATTAAAATTGCGATGATGGATAATAAAATTTGGTCTGGAATTGGTAATATTTATGCTAGTGAAATTTTATTTGCCGCTAAAGTTTTACCCAATCGGGCAGCAAATAGTTTATCTGATGCAGAATTAAGTTCTTTAATTTATCATACTAAAAAAATATTAGATGAAGCGATTATTTATAATGGAACCACTTTTGATGGTAAGTATGTAGATGCTATGGGCAAAAGCGGCAATTATTGGTCGAAACTTAAAGTATATGGAAAAGAGGGAGAAAATTGTCAAATATGTGGAAGTCGACTTAAAAATATTAAAT
>CAZMIQ010000087.1:0-4139 GCA_964566525.1 uncultured Pseudomonadales bacterium
GGTCATTGAGTTTAAGCACGGCTGCTTCTAATTCATAGATTTTTTGTAAAGTGTCGACTTGAAAATCATTGGAGCGCCAAGCGGAAAGATCACGATGTTCATCTGCCCAAGAAATAGGCTCATCAACATGGTAAATGGGAAGTTGATTGAGCCAGCTGCGGCGGCGACGGGCGTGGGGTTTGATGAGAACATCACTGGGGTTGACAAATTTTAAAGATGATTGCTTGACTCCGTCAGTAATAAGATAGCGAAAAAAGTCAAAAATGCCCGTACTAGCCCATTGATGTTCACCAAAAGTTTCGAAATCCATAAAAAGACCAATGATCTCGTCAGAATAGTAATTGCTCAACCACTGAAGGTATTTGTTGCTAGTGAGCGGCCAATCAGACCAGCTTTGCTGGGAAAAGCGAAAAGCGATATCGTCAGATAATTGAGCGTGCTTGAGTAAGACAGGAATTGGAGGAGTGCAATGACTGCGATAAACTTGAGTGCGAGGGCGACCTTCTAGATGGCGGTCAACGGCCTCAGTGAGAATACCTTGATAACCTAAACGAGAAACTTGATAAGCAATATAATTATTGTAAATCATTTCGGTGTTGCGAAAAATTTTCGGGCGGACATTAAAAAGTTTTTTTAATAATATTTCATGAGCTTTGACTTGAGCGGCAAATTCAGTTTCACTATAGAGGGCAGAAAGTGAATGATAATAATTTTCGCCTAGAATTTCCACTTGGTCAGGATAAAGGCTAAGTTTTTGTAATAATTCAATCACATCTGGCGCCCAAGCTTGGGCTTGTTCTAAAAATACGCCAGAGGTAGAAAAGCTAAATTTAAATTCTGGATGGTGGGAAATTAATTCAAGCAAAAGAGTGAGCATAGGTCGATAACATTTATCAGCCACTTTAAGAAAAACATCACGATTTTGGTCGTATTGACCACTAGCAAAATAATCGACTTGATTGTCTAAATCAGTCACGGCAAAATTGGTCAGACGATAAGGCTGATGGAGCAAAAAATAAAAGCAAACTTTGGGCATATGCTTATTTCTTCTTGATGATTTTTTGATAGATTTTTTCGATTTTTTTGGCGGCTTTTTTCCAAGTGGTTTTTTTCAAGTGCTTTAATTGAGCTTTGACTACTTGAGCGTGATAATCGGGATCATCGACTAAGTGCAAAATTTCATCAGCCATGGCCTGAGTGTCCCAAAAATTAAACTGAGGACTATCTTTCATGACTTCGACGACGCCTGAGTTTTTGGAGGCGACTACTGGAGTGCCAAAAGTAGCGGCCTCGGTGGCCACTAAGCCAAAAGGCTCGCTGACAGAAGGCATGACGAAGATGTCGGCTCTTTTTAAAATGGCTAATTGAGCGCCACCACGGACAAAACCGGAAAAGAGGACATTAGCCGAGAGATTTTTGCCAGCATTGGTCAGTAAAAGCTGTTGATACATATCGCCCATGCCAGAAACGATAAATAAAACATCTTTTCTTTTTTCTAAAATCTTACCAGCTAGTTCAAGAAAATAATCTGGTCCTTTCTGAATGGTGAGGCGACCCATAAAAACTACCACTGGTCGGCGATAAGCAAACTCTTTAGGAATATCATTAATATCGCGCAAAAGCGAGACAACGCCATTATGAACAACATCAATTTTGCTAGGCGTAATTTGATACTTTTCGACTAAGATTCTTTTGGTGTAATAACTAACAGCAATGACTCGGTCAGCTAATTTCATGCCAGAAATTTCACATTGACCAATGTAATTTTGGTGATCATTGGTGAGACTACGATCATATTCAGTAGAGTGAATATGGGCCACAAATGGTTTATTTAATTCCTGTTTGATTTTAATAGCGGCAGGCATAGTCATCCAATCATGAGCGTGAACGACATCAAAATCACCTAAGTGTTCCTTGGCAAACTCTAAAACCTTTTGAGCATATTCTTCGGCTTGTTTTTCCATTTGAGAGCAAGGCTGACAAGCATCGAGCTCTAAATCATCAGTCATGGCTGATGGAGGAATAGGATTATAGACGCTGAAGGGAGGTTGCCTGAGTGAAGATTGAGATTGAAACCATTTGGGATCGTAACATTGGATGACTTTAAGATGATTAAATTGTTCTTGAAATGAATAGGGTAAAGTAAAATCAATATTTACACCATCAGCGGCGAGGGCTTGAGTAATACCGGCACAAGCGACACCAAGACCACCGCTATTGTGAGGTGGTAACTCCCAGCCGATCATTAATACTCGTGGTGATAAAATATTGCCTTTATGCACGTTGCTAATGATAACACTTTTTGACAAAAAATGCAATAGGTAAAAGATGATCTTTGTGGATCGACGAGCAAGAAAAATACATAATTATAATCACAACTAGAGAATGGTTGAAATAACATGAATAGACTCACTGAATTGGTTCACATACATTTGGGAATATTTTCTCCATTTCCATATTTTAATAACTTCAAGCTTAAAATGGTGAATGCATGGAATACTATCAGTCATTTAATAACCTTAGTAGCCAATCTTCAAGGTTTTTTTTGTCTTTAAATTGTAGTTCGCTGTGATAACAACTTTGCCGATTTTAATGATAAAAATATTATTTATTTGAGACGCAAAATCTTGCGTCTCTACTTTGGTCAACTGGTGACTAATTATACCTCGATACATTTATGATGAAAGCTACTAGTTTCACCTTTGACTAACTATGTGATTATAATTTATTAGTAATTAAAATAATCATTTTGTTTGTGTTTTGTACTAATTATATATTAATGCCGTTGTAAAAATGAAAAATGTTCCCACCAACTTTAGTTCTGAGTACTAAATCAAAGACTGAGGCCGAACTTACACAGCGAAGCTGAATTGATAATTTGAGGGTGAGGCGTGTTATAATAATGGTTGTGAAAATTGTCAAAAGTTATTTCATTAGACATCCAGTCAGAACTCAAAAATTCTTAGAAATTTTGCCAGGGTTTTTTTCTTGGTTTTTGATTTTATTCCCGGTGTGGGGATCTTTTGTTTGTCCAGAGTTGGTAGCCTATTATGTGATTGCTTTTACTGTTTACTGGCTTTATCGTTCGGTGGTGATGGCTGTCTTAGCCATAGTGTCGCACTTCAGACTAAAAGCAAGTCAAAAAAATGATTGGCTGATGGACTTAAAAGCGATATACCCAAAAAAGCATCGCGCCATTCATCATTTAATTGTGATTCCAACTTATACCGAACCATTGTCGACTTTGGAAAGAACTTTAGAAAAACTTGCCCAACAATCATTTTTGTTAAAAAATCTACATATTATGATTTCTTTCGAAGAAAGAGAAGGTCAAGCAGCCAAAGATAAAGCTAAACATTTAGAAAAAAAGTATGGAGAAGTATTTGGAAATTTGTGGACTACTTTTCATCCTGATATAGAAGGTGAAGTTAAAGGCAAATCAAGTAATAATGCTTGGGGTGGTAAATTAGCCAAAAAATATCTAGTAGATGAACAAAAAGTCCCGATTGAAAATATCACTATTACCTCAGAGGACGCTGATGCGATTTTTCATCGTCATTATTTTAGTTACTTGACTTATGATTTTTTAAATACTCCCGAAAGGCATAATTGCACTTGGCAAGGAAGCATTGTTTTTTATAATAATATCTGGAAAGTGCCAGCGCCGATTAGAGTCTTAGGAGCAAGTTTCTCAGTCAATCAAATGTATATTTTGATGAGAAAAGACCGGTTAATTAATTTTTCGACTTATAGCACAAGTTTAAAACACATGAATGAAATTGGATTCTGGGACACAGATGTCATACCAGAAGATTATCGATTTTTTTTCAAATCTTACTTTGCTAAAAAAGGTCATTTTTCAGTGAGACCGATATTTTTGCCGATTTATGCAGATATGCCTGAAACTGACAGCTTTTGGGGGACGATGGTTAATCAATATGAACAATTGAAAAGATGGGCTTGGGGTGTATCAGATGATGCCTATATCATTAAACAATTCATTATTAATGACGATATTCCATTTGCTGATCGATTTGTGAGAATTATAAAAGTAATTGAGGATCACTTTTTGTGGCCAGTAAATTGGTTTGCGATCACTGTTTCGGCACTTTTGCCACCACTACTTAATCAAGAGTTTA
>CAZMIQ010000088.1:0-4130 GCA_964566525.1 uncultured Pseudomonadales bacterium
GCCAGCGTTAGCTGGCGCGCCGCCTAAAAATTTCAATTCGTGTTTGGTTTATGTTCTAACTTTAGCACGAATACCGAAATTATCATAAATATCCCAACAATCAAATCAAGAACACTCCAAATTTCGCGATTGAGGTGGATAACAATAAACGGATTGAAAAGAATCGCAAGAAATCCAAAAATCCAAACCCATTTTTCTTTTTGAACCTCATATGCCATGTATGCAACATATGCCGAACTTGCAAACACTACAAATCGTAGAAGTGTAAAAAATCCGTAAGGCCAACCGTCAAACAAAGCCACGAACAAGAAGGTGGCAGCGATAATTAAAGCAATGTTTTTCTTTTTATTCATCTCCATTTTTAGCCCATTTCCTCAATATTTTTGCGAACAACCTCTTTTTGCTCCATGGCTTCTTCTTCGCTCATGTCGCCCATTGCAACAAGTTCATCTAATCCTGAATCTAAAATTTTCAATAAATCCTCGCCGGGCCCCATAGGGTTTAACACGCCACGATAGATATGATACTGCCCACTAGAAATTAAGTTGCCAGATATATAAGTGATTAAAGAGTAGACATATTTTTTAACTGTGACTTTTCCACCTCGGACAGATTTAGTAAGTTGCTTCGCTTCAGAAAGAATCGATTTTTCAGCGTGTGCTTTTACCAAATCAAATCCGTAACTTGCAAATGCGAATTTCTTGCCAGCTTCTTCAAGTATTTCAAATGCTTCTTTAACTTCTTTTTTACTAAATGATTTTTTCATTTCACCGCCAAAAGCAATTACCATTTGCAGAATTGCACCCGCAAACATAATTATTCCAAAGAGAATTGCTATTGCTCCGAGCGTTGCGCCAAAGAAAAACATTATCATTCCCAAGATATATGCCGCCTGTGCAAAAAATGTCGTGAGTGTTGAAAATTCGTTTCCTCCACCTTGCTGATCTTTTTGTGCGAGCCACATCCACGGTCCGAGGGCAACGCCATACGACCAAACAAGTAGAGGAACAAGCGAGCTTTCGCTGGCAGAACTGACAAAAAGCCACATCACCCAAATGCACCATATCGTAATCAGAGCAACGGTATAAAGTACGCTAAGCGAGCCGAGCAATGCTCCAATGAGCTTTTTGCCGCGTTCCATAGCCATTGCCGCAGGCGCGGCAAAAAGCAAAGAAGGCATCAATGCTACAGAAATAGCAAAACCAGCTACTACCATAAATAAAATACCTCTAAAAATTTCTCCCCATTCGCCTAAAATTGCCAGCCAAATACCAGACCCAATCCCGCCGAGCAAATTCAGTAACATTATCGGAACAGTGAGAACTGTAATTGTAGCGACTGCACTAGTTTGTAATTTTTCTGAAATTGACATAATTTTATGTTGATAATTCTACTACTTTTTTCTGCGCATACTCACTTTTCGGAAATTTTTCAAGTGTCCTCTTGTATTGATTGAAGGCCTCTGTATTTTTATGTTGAAACTCGAAAAATTGTGCTTTTCTTATCATCGGCATATCACTTTCACTCTCAATTTTTATCGCCTCATCAATAAAATCATGAGCGGTTTTGAAGTCGCCAAGCAAAAACGCACATTGAGCTATATCGTCCAATGTCGCGCCATTTGTAAGATCTAATTCAAGAGATTTTTTATAATCTGTGATTGCCTTTTTATAATCTTTCATTTTGTAATAACAGTCACCCCTAAATTTCCATAAGAAAAAATAATTTTCTTCTTCATCAAGACATCGGGTTAAATACTCTAATGATTTTTCATATTCGCCTTTTTGATATAAACATCTGCCGTAATAACAAAGTGTGAAAAAATGGTTTGAGTCGGTTTGCAATATTTCCTCCGCAATTTTCATGCATTCATCTATCTGTCCATTTTCATATGCCGCTTTTAATTTCGCGAAAAGTTCCTCAATTTTGGGCCATATACTTAAATCCCTCAAACCCCGTTTTACGAGTTTTGAATCTTCGCTTAACTTCTCAAGCGATAATTTAGAAACTTTTTGAATTTGTTTATTATTGTCCATACTTAAATTTTCAAAAGATAGATGATATTTTCTATCAATCTTATCATTTCATTTAAAGCTGCACTGCTCACTTTATCCTGTGCTGATTCCAAAACCATTGAGGGTTTGGCGTTAGCATCTATCTCGATTGCAGCACCTAATGTTTTTTCACTTCCGAAGTATTCGCTTCGTAATAAAAGTTCGCGCCAATACTTTTTCAAATCTTTGTCTGGCAATTCATCTTTTTCCAATAGGCGATTCAATAGATAGACAGATACAAAAATCAATTCTGTCATGGAGTCTTTATCATTTGAAAAATCTAAATAATTTTCTGCGAACAATAAAAAACCATTCAGGGCAACTATATTTTTTTGCAACGGCATAAGATTATTCTCTATATTTTCATTCTTTCCAACCGTGCAATAGAAACATGGCTTATCTGCCAAAATAATCTCATTGTTGCAATGATTACAAAATATTTTAATTTTATTGTTTATTTCTTCCGCTCTAGTAACAGTATTCGGATTATTCACATAAAATTCTGTGAGTTTAAATAATGCCGGATAGTTACTAAATTTTGAAGGATTTTCCAAAACATCGTCTATTATATCCCTTAAATTCGCTATGACGATTTCTAAATCTTCTCCGTCCTTAACTGCCTTTGAAACTGCCAACAACGAATCAATCTCCATACTCTCGCTTGAGAGGGCTTGTGCAACAATTACCTCTCTTTTTGTTTTTGGAAAATTGCAGCAAAAAGCACAAGGCGTTGATGAATAATTGATTAATCTTCCGCAAAATTGGCAAGTATAAATAATGGTAAAATGCTTCTTGTCTTTCAATAGTCCAAGTTCTCGCAACCCGCGTGTTGCTAAGGTTGATTTTGCGGCGATTTTATCAATAGAATATTTCGCTATTTTTTGAATTTGTTTATCTTTGTCCATATTTTTTCTTTAATTCGTCAACTTGATTTTCCTTTTTGGCAATATCAGACAAAACTTTATCAGTAAGCTCGCTCAAAATATCGCGGTTGTGTTTCTTCGCTTTTTCTATGTTTTCCCTCAATATGAACCACTCTGATTTTTTGAGTAATTCATATTCTTGATGAATTTTTTTGATTGATAATTCAAGCCCCGCCAGTTTATTCTTTAATGCTTCAATAGTCAGTGCTTCTATGCCGTTTCCGGTTCCAGATTGATCAATGGCCCGCAGTGTTTCTAAATCGCCCTCTGCATACGCTTTATTTATTTTTTTCATCATTTCTTCGTTGCCGCCAACTTTATCGGGGTGATATTTATGTGCGAGTTTGCGCCATAGTTTTTTTAATTCTTCCTTATCTTCCGCGGAAATACCTTTGCGTGTTTCAATTTCTTTTTCTTCCTCATTTAATTTTTTATATTCTTCCTCAATTTGCTCTCGTCTTTTCTTTAATGTTTCCTCAACTATTTTTTGAGCTTCTTCAAATGAAAAACCCTTATTTATCAAATCTTCAATTTTCTTAAATTTCAAAATTTCTAAATCAAGCTCGTCCAACTTCAAATAAAGTCGCCCGACTTTCACGTCGTATTCTTGTTTTACGGCAGTTAAATCAATTTTGAGCTGCTCAATTTCCTCAATTAAATCATTAAGTTTTTTCTCTTTTTCCGAAATGGCTTTTTCAAGCTCGCGTTTTTCTAGCGGTTCGTCAAGCGCGGAATTTGATTTTATAATTTTAGTCATAGTTACTTCATTAAAACATCAAGCGAAACGCCCAATGCGTCCGCAATTTTTTTGACAGTATCAATAGTCGGATTTGGCGTCGCCCCTGCTTCAATTTTGGCGATAGTATGGAAAGCCAAATTTGCCTTTTTTGATAAGACATCTTGCGAAATACCGAGCTTGTTTCGGTATTTCTTTATATTCTCGCCGATTGTGGATTTTTCGTTTGACATATTCGTATAGTTTTACTATGATAGTTAGTGAGAGTATAAAACCTTTATCATCAATAGTTAGTATATGAAATTTTTAGCATTTAGTCAAACGAAATTAGGGAGTTCCTTGTCGTTGCCCGCGCACGGGTGGGTTGGGGCAAGGGCAACACTTCTTTTTATTGCGACGCATTTTGCAAAGCAAAAT
>CAZMIQ010000089.1:0-4113 GCA_964566525.1 uncultured Pseudomonadales bacterium
AAAATCTGTGATTTATTATGACGAAAATGAGCTTGAATGTGAGGAAGTGATAGCAGTAATGAAAAGAATATTTCCAATGATTGAAACGGTGGTGGCAGATGGGGGAGAGCAGGCAAGAAAAAATCGGGCTAAAACTTTAATTATTTTGGGAAGTGAAGTGGCAAATTGAGTGACTTACTTATTATCTGATGGAGGGTTAGTAGGATTGTTGGGACTAGATTCTGAATCGTCATCAATGATATTAAGAGGAACTTCATCGGCTAAAAGGAGTAGATCTTCACCAATAGTTTCATCTTTGCCTGGTTGATAATTGCTGTCAAATGAGTGATAATGGCGATTATTAGGAGACTGATAGATTTCTTTAATAAATACGTCACAATGTTTGGCGCTAAAACTGTGTAAATGGCAAGAATAAAGATTGCCATTTTTGATGAGAACACTAAGTCTAAGGGAAAGATCTTCTGGGAGCGAGCCTAGATATATTTTGTTGGTAGTTTCGACTGAAATGAAGCGGTTTTTAATTTTTAGAATTAATTCTTGACCAATAGACAGTGAATCAAGGACTTGCTTATTGGTGAGACGATGAAGATTGACAACGGTAGATTTGCTTGGTTCTTCTACGAAGCCTTGATTATTAAATTGAGGTTGGACAATATAGGCATTTTTAATATTGGCGATTTGCTTGAGGGCGATGGGGTTGCTTTTTTCTAGACTTAAAACTTGTTTGAAATAACTTTGGGCTTTTTTAAGCTCTTGTAATTGGAGATGAGCGAAGCCACAGCGATTAAGAGCATTGATATCATGTGGATTTTGGTTGATAATTTCCTGATTAAATTGAATGGCTTGCGACCAATCATTATGCTTGGCAGCATTAATGGCTTGTAATTCTAAATTTTGTGATGATGACATAATGGCGGTATTATAACATAGAAAAACAAGCTAATAAGAATAAAAGGTGTATAATAGATAAATTATTAAAAAAAAGGCAGAAAGGTCAAATGGCAGGGCATAGTAAGTGGAATAATATAAAAAATAAAAAAGGGGCAGAAGACGCTAAAAGAGCGCAGATTTTTACTGGTTTGGTGAAAAATATAAGAATTGCGGCTAAAAAAGGAGGAGAGGTGGAGTCTAATCCTAGTTTAAGATTGTGGGTGGAAAAAGCAAAAGCTGCCAATATGCCCAAAGATAAAATTCAAAGAGCAATTGATATTGGTTGTGGTAAGTTCAGTGCAGGAAATATGCAAGAAATCAATTACGAGGGATTTGGTCCTAATGGTGTGGCTTTAATTATTATGACTATTACTGATAATACCAATCGGACAAGTGCAGAATTAAGAGCCATTTTAACAAGAGCTGGTGGAAGCCTGGCTAGCCCTGGAAGTGCGGGTTTTATGTTTAAATTCAATAAAGAAGAACAAATATATGAGACAATTATTCCAATTGAAGTGGATGAAGAAACTAAAGAGAGATTAGAGGAGCTTAAAACTGACTTATCTCAGGTAGAGGGAGTGGAAGAGATTTTTATGAATGTGAGTAAATAATTATTTTCCTGGGAAGAAAATAATAAACATAATGAGAATAAAAATTGTTAGAAGCAAATATTCATTAATGGTTTTTTTGAAAAATTTAGCGTCTAGATAGGCTTGGAGTATCCCCAAAATAAGGTAGAAAACTGACATAATTAGTAAAGCTATGTGCCAAGCGGCGATGGGTAAAAATGATAAGATTAAAGCAATTTCGCTGATAATGAGTGAGCTAAAAAAACTGAGTTGAAAGTGAGTGAGTGTGAGTTTTTCGTCTAAATTTATTGACCAAACATTAGTTAGAGTGAGAGGAAAATGGAGTAGAAAAATAGCAAAAAAATTCAAATAATAGGCAAGATTAAAGGAGTAGACGATTTGGATGCCAAGGAGCGAAATAATGATGGAGAAAAATAGGGTGATATTTCTGGCTGCTTGTAATAATTGAATAGTGCGCCCTTGTGAAACAGAAAAAATATTACCAGTGAGAAATAAACCATACATTCCTAGAGAGAAAAAACCTAAAATAATAATTTTACTCCAAAAATTTTCTGGGAGAAGAAAATAAAAAAGACTAATGCTGAGAGAGTAGAGAGCCGGTAAAGGAAGAATTGTAAGCCAAGCTTTAATTCTTAGGTCGTCTTTAAGAGCAAAAGCGGCAGCAAAATAAGTAAATAGACTAAAGCCCATAAGAGCATAATAGCGATAATTGAGGGGACTTAGTTGAGTAAGCCAAAGTAAAACTCCTAGTAGAATAGAAATGATGATGAATTTTTCTCGTCGACGCATATATGTTGAATTATACATGAAATTAAGCTTTTATTAAGCTCGAATTTGAAAAGAAGAGTGGGGGACTGATTTTCTATTTTTAGACCAATTATTAGCATAATAATTGAAATGTGCGTTAGTATGATGATGAAAGATGTGTTATTTTTTAAAAATTTGCGTTAATAATTTATGTTTTTATCTTATTTTTTGGTAAAATTATTTAATTAATATTTGCGGTAATAATAAATTGAGTTGATATTCGAAAGAGAGAAGAAAATAATTTGTTGATAATGAATGGTTGATGATATAAATAATAGATATTTATAAAAAGTGAGATTGAAGTTAATCGTAACTTAATAATACTTAGGAGTCTTTATGACTAGATAAAATGACTAGATAAAGGTTAGTGTGGAGAAATTTTGCTACTTGAAAATAAGTTAATTTAATGATAAGATGGTGAGAGTAAAGATGAGTGTAAGCAGCTCAAGCTGTTTTAAAATGATAAATAACACTTAATATTTGAAAAATGCGTTAATTATGTCGGTATAGTTTGATGTTTTTAATTATTTATTGCGTGAATAAGTATTTTTTGTAGTTATAATGATTAAATGTTTATATTTACTCTGGCGTGCGTTAATTATTCGTGATTATTTTGGTTATTTTTTTATCATAAGCTTGAAAAAAAATAGTTTTTTTGGTTTTTAAATGGGTTTTTTTTAATAATATAAATTATAATTGTCTATTTTGGTAAATAGAAACTTGTTCATTGTTGCAAATTTATTCTTTTGCCCCTCTCCAGATTAGAACTTGTTTTTTAGCAGCTACAACTTTTGCTTGCTATTGTTAAAAAACTTTATAAATGATTGATTTATCGTTTTTTATTTCATTTTTGAATAAAAAGACATTTGATAGTTTAAATATTAATAAATTATACTAAAAGAATCATAATATTAAGTTATTTTTGTTATTTTTTTGTATTGATTTAAATACTGTAGTTATAAAATGGTTAATTTGCGGAAATATGTTCAGAGATTGTAATTTCTAATGTTTACTTAAATAAACACGTTTTTGGTTTATTTAAATTAATAATTATGGTGGTTATTTAATTAAAGCTGATTATAAAACTTAATTGAGGCTGCTATTAGTACATTTTGGTCAGGAATGGTCAAATTATAATTATTTAGTTTATTTTAATTTTAGTTTTTGTGAGATTTTTTTACTTGATTACTAGATAAATATGCGTTTATGCGTTAATATTTCATTAATAAATATTTTTTGTTTATTTTTTATTATTTTCTAATAGTAGATGTAGGGTAGAGGAGTGTTAAAAAATTATTATCGGTCTTATTTTTTATTCCAGATTAGGAATCTTATAATAATTAAAAAATGATATAGTTTGATATATTATATAAATAAAATATGTTATATTATGATATATTTATGGCGATTAGAAAGTGACACATTTTTTTTTGCTTATATTTTTTTACTCAAGTGAAGTTAATATTTTACTGAGATAATTAAATAAAAATGTATACAATATGACTTATTTTAATTATGCAATCATATTTTATTACTTTGGTCTAGAATAAGCAGGAATTCTCTCTTGTTTGCCTAAGATTATTTGAAAGGTGATATAGTTTGATATATTATTTTTAATGTGGAAAACTTTATTATAGGGTTCTTTTTTTATCTGGTGACTTTATAATTTTTCGTAAAAAAACCCGAATGTGTATTTTATGCTAATATGCAATTATTTATGTTTTAAATCAAGAGTGAGCGGAATTATGTTGTCTTTTCCCTCTAGTGCTTGAATATTTGATATAGT
>CAZMIQ010000090.1:0-4056 GCA_964566525.1 uncultured Pseudomonadales bacterium
CACTAATATTTTACATCCAAACTACGGAGTGCCTATCCGCTGTCTCAAAAACTAAATCACTTATCACCAAATTGAATTCACCCCTTGCTTTTTTTCTATTTTTTTGGTAAATTATCACTAATGAAAATACATTCTCTGCTTGACTACAATTTAAAAAATAAAACTGCTCTCATTAGAGTTGATTACAATGTGCCATTGATAGAAAAAAACGGTCAGAAATTAGTCTCAGATCCACGTCGGATAATCTCCAGCTATGACACTATCGAAAAACTACTTACCAATAATAATAAAATCATTCTCCTTTCCCATCTTGGTCGTCCCACGCCCAGCACTCAAAGGCAATTTTCACTCTTGCCAATTTTCAATTATTTACAAAAAAACAAGTCTTGGCAATTAGTTTTTATACCCGATTATCTTAATCAGGAAAAAACTCAAAAAATAATTAAAGATGCTCCAGCCAAAACAGTTTTTCTTTTCGAAAATCTCCGCTATCATCCAGAAGAAAAAAGTAATGATAAGAAATTTGTCAAGCTTTTAGCTAGTTATGGTGACTTTTTCGTCAATGATGCTTTTTCCACTTCTCATCGCGGCCACGCTTCAGTTTATGGTCTAGCTCAGGCCCTGCCTTCCTTCGCCGGCTTAGCTCTTTTAAGTGAAGTCAAAGCCTTCACTAATTTACTTGATAAGCCACGCCGACCCTTCATTGTGGTAGTAGGTGGAGCCAAAATTTCGGACAAAATTAATCCTATTGTCAATCTCGCCAAAATTGCCGACGCCATTTTGATTGGCGGTGGAGTGGCCAATAATTTTCTCAAGGCTGTAGGTATCGCGGTTCAAAAATCATACCTGCAAGACGTGCCCGCCGATCTTAAAAAACAAGGCCTCAATTATGTCTCAGTGGCTGATCAGATTATTTTGGATAATTTAAACCAAAGATTGCTCAAAGACAATTATATTCCCTTGCCAAAAATTATCTACCCCGTCGATGTCATCGCCGCTCCAAGTTTTGATGCCACCAAGGGTAGAGTGATAGAACTAACTAGCAATGAGCAAATTAGTAATCGTGGTAATTTGATGTATTTAGACATCGGTCCCAAAACCACCAAATTATATAAAGAATTGATTATTCAAGCCGAAACAGTTTTTTGGAATGGACCAATGGGTATTTATGAAAAAAAGACTTTTGCACAGGGCACTAAAGAAATCGCCCGAGCCGTGGCAAAAACTAGCGGTGTCACCGTTGTTGGTGGAGGAGACACCATTGCGGCTCTAGATAAATTTGGCTATTATCAAAGTATTGACTATGTTAGCATGGCAGGTTCAGCCGCTTTAGAATTTTTATCAGGCAAGAAATTGCCAGCCTTAGCGGTTTTAGAAAAATAATTATGAAAGAATATTGGCTAGAGCAAAAAAGAGAAAGAGCCACGGAAAACGCAGTTTTTCAGTTTAGTAAGGTTTTAAGTTTTTTATTAAAATTCACTGCCAGCTTTCTCAAAAGCTTCATTACTGCTGCCATTGATGCCTTCAAATTATTTTTTCGTTTCTAACTTTACTCATTAAATGTTATAATATCACTCTTGCGCTCATAGCTCAATTGGTTAGAGCACCAAGCTTATACCTTGGCGGTTCTAGGTTCGAGTCCTAGTGAGCGCACTCTTTAGGACAAACCCCTTTTCCACGAATTCTTTGAATGGACTTTGTAGCGTATAGGTCAATATTTTTTGATCATCTATTACTAGGTTCGAGTATACTTTTTCCAGTAAAAAATTTAGCTCATCAATAGTAGCAGCTTTATCGAATCGATAGGGTATTTCTTGCATAAGTTCGAGAAATTTTTCATAGGAGAGCAACCCTGTTTTTAATTGCTTTTCTTTTCCCTTTTCTTCCTTTATTAGTAGTTTGATTTTATCTAGCCCTTTTTTCTGTGTGTTATATTGTGTATATAGATGCTCTGTGAGACCTTTATTGTCCAAATACGAATTAAGTGATTTTTCTAATCGACTTATCTCATTCACAAAAGCTTGTTTGTCGCCTGTCAATCTGTAAATATTTGCCCTTATTGATTCAGTTTTAACCTTATTAAGCCTATTCATTTCTTTTTGATAGTGATTGTAGGTTTGCTTATTACCAAAATTATATTGCTTAAAAAATTCAACAGCAAAATCTTTGATTGTCTTGGCTCGGATGCTAGTGCGATTGTTTACACACCCCTTAGTTGAGCATCTAAAGCGATAAGTCCATTTTTTTTCTCCAGCTACTATTTTGCTTGTTAGCTCTCTTCTCATTGCTTTATTACACTTGGCGCAAAAGACCCTATTTCTCAGTAAAAACTGCTTGTCTTCAGGCGCTGATCTATTTTTTTGTACAAATGATTTTCTGTTTTTTAATGAGACATTATTAATTGCAAAAAAGTCATCTTCCGTAATCATGGGTTGAAAAGGATAATGATCGGGCAAATAGATTATTTTATCACCATAAGTTGAAACCCCAGCATAAAAAGGATCAGAAAAGATAGCACTTAATTTTTGCTTGGTTATTTTGTATGGTTTCATTCTTTTTTCTTGAGAGTCTCCTTCTAAATATTGTTTAGTTGTTGTTTGAATATTTTTGTCTTTTAAAAATTCTACTATTTTTTCATAGCTTTCTCCAGCAATTCTTTTTTGCCATACTTCTTTCCAAAGCTCAAAAGTGCCAAAGTCCATTTCAGGCTTTAAATACGAGTCACCATCTTTAAAGTATCCAAGTTTAGCTGGTCCAAGCCATTTTCCTTCCTCGATTCGCCTATGACTTCCTCTTTTTACATTTATACTCAGTTTGTCTGAGTACTCTTTTGAAATAGCAAAAATAATCCCTAGTGTCATTATTCCTGATGGAGATTTGTCAAAAGTGTAGGATGCAAACTGCAAATCATTTATAATGCCTCTATCAATAAAATCAATGATTTCGCCCGCTTCCTTCATGTTTCTTGAAAGCCTATCTGGGTGCCAGCACAAAATACTATCATACTTATTGGTTTGAATGTCTTCAAGCATTTTTGTAAAAATTGGTCTTAAGCCTGATATTTTAGCACTCCTTTTTTCTATCAGCGGTTCTTTTAATACATCTAGTCCATTGCGTATCGCATATTCTTCACACTTTATTATTTGATCTTCGATGGAGGCAGACTGCTTACCTTTTTCATCTGTTGACTTTCTAGCATATATTACATATTTGGGAGTTTTATTAAATCCAAGAGTTTTTTGTTCTTGGTTATTTTTAAGCAGGTCATACAGCATGCTTTCATTTTGACTTGTCATTCCATTATTATAGCACTCTTTTTAGCTTGAGCTTTTGTTTAATAATTCATCATTTTCTTGCATTTTTTCACTCATTTCTATCGCATCAAGCGCCTTAGCCAAGGTAACCCATACTCGCTTATCATTTAGTAATTCGCTATGATCAGGGCGTGAATCAAAAATTAAGTCTTTAACATCTGCTTCCTTTAGGTCTGGTACAATTTTATTAAGCAATGTTTTAATAGCTTGTAGTCTAATATTCTTGCTTTCGTCTTTTGTTAATTCGATCAGACCGCTCACCAATTCTTTACTATGAGAACTAATCATAGAATAGATTGCTTGCTTGCTCATTGGTTTATTGTCTTTCATAAATATGACACCCTTTTTCTCTAGTAAGTTGGTAGTTTATCGTATCGTTTCATTTTTATCCTTAAGAAATTCAGTCATAGCAATAATCAAATCATTCTTTTCTTGATAAATGCCTCTATTTTCTACCTTCACCCTTTTATTATTGATAATACACTCTCCAGTAATTACTGCTATTTCTACCTGATCTACCTTTAAATAGTCACCCAAGCCTTTGACTATACTTTTAAACTTGCTCTCGCTGACTATTCGCCATTTTTCCACCAATTTACTGTTTTTATAGCCCTTTACTACAAAAATAGGATATTTAACCATAATTTCCTTCTAAATTTGCTTTACTAGTAAATAGCTGATCAAAACACTGTCAAGTCCCCAATTTAGTACACACATAATTTATTAATCTCAGCTACTATCG
>CAZMIQ010000091.1:0-3924 GCA_964566525.1 uncultured Pseudomonadales bacterium
TCTCCGCTCACTAACGAAGAAAAAAATCAGCTCCTAGCCCAGATAAGCCAAACAATTCCAGTCACTCAAGTAAGTTTTGATTCGGTGGGAGCAACTCTAGGTCAAGAGTTAATCAAAAAAACTACTTATGCGATTATTTTAGCATCTATTATTTTAGTTCTTTATCTTAAATATCGTTTTAAAGAGTTTTCATTCGGCGTAGCAGCTTTCATCGGAGTAATTCATGACGTATTAATTATTTGTGGCATTTTTAGTATTTTAGGCTGGTTATATCAAGTCGAAATTGACACTCTGTTTGTCACAGCTTTACTGACTACTATTTCATTTTCGGTCCATGATACGGTAGTCATATATGATCGTATTCATGAATTAAGACAAAAGTTTCCTAAATCTAGCCTCCGTGACGTTTCGCAAGCAGCGGTGACTGCGACTATTTCTCGCTCTTTTAATAATTCCCTAACTGTCTTTTTCATGCTTTTGGCTTTATTAGTTTTAGGTGGCGTGACCCTACGTTACTTTGCTTTAGCTTTACTGCTGGGTGTCTTTTTTGGGACTTACTCATCACCATTTAACTCTATCCCGCTTTTACTATTGGCTGAAGACAAAAAATGGTTTGTCAGAAAAAGAAAGTAGTTTATGACAAAAAAAGATTATCAATGGGTATATGGTGCACTCGGATTAACAGTGGGAGTAATGGTCTTCATGCTTTATGCGATGTCGAATTACTCTCCCCTTTATCATCCAATTGACAATCAATTCAACAATGAGGCTACTCAAGAGAGTATTTTGAAATTTAATTAATATATTTCATTAAAATTAGAAATTATTTTTATCTGATTTCTGATTTTTTTTCTTTCAAAAAATTACGCCAATCTTCCAAAAAACCAATAAACATGGATAGTGGAGCATCAATGAGAATACTGAAGATGATGGAAAAAATATTATATTCTTTCCATTTTTTGGCAAACCATTGTCCGATACGAGCTAAGGGAATAGCAAAAATATCTAAAATAAAATCAAAAATACTGCTTTCTTCGAAAATAGTGATTTCTTGTGATTTTTCTCTGATATTGAGTGAAGCAAACAGTACCATGGTAATATAAACAATATTAATATAGATTGAAGTCCAAGGTAAACCAACCAAATTAAAAATTAAATACAAGCCATAGAGTCCAGCTGCTCCAGCAAGCAAAGTTGATAAAAAGAAAAAGGTTTGCAAAGCTTTATTTTTGGTCCGACTTAATTGTCGGATTTCATAAATGTCACGCTCGTCAGTGTGATAGATAATCTTTTCAATTTCTTTCCAAACGACAGCTTCATTCGCTTTTTTTGGCGGCCTAATAATTATTACTAAACCAAACATGGCAACACTTGGAATAAAAACGTCCATAAAAATAGCAAATTGACTAAATTCAAGACCTGCCATCACGGCTACTGGCCACTCCAAAATTAAAATACTAGCAATATTGGTGACGATGATTGACAAAGTAGTCCAAAAAGCAGTTTTTAATAATCTTTTTTTCAAACTTTTATAGCGACTTTGGTAAATTTCGGCAAAATAGGCCTTAACTTTATCCTGATCAAGAAAAAATTTTTCTCCCTGCTCGATTGATTCAATTTTTTCTTTTTTAGTAATTTCGCCAATGAGACGATAAGCGGCGTCATATTTATTAGCAATGCGTAAAAATTGTCTACCAATTTTGGTATTGAGATCTTGATTAATAAGAGTTTTAACTTTAAAAACGTTTTCGGCTTCTGCCTGTTCCCAAGTTTTATTATGATCGAAAAAATCATTAATGTATAATTTGAGTAATTCATAAGAAATAAAATCGTCATCGGCCTCGAATAAGCTTCTCCAGACTGCAATAAAAATCATCTTATTAACTTCAGCTTCGCTTAAATTGCTAGCTGGAATGACTTTAATTCTATCTTTCAAAACTTGAGTCATTAATTTGACTAAAGCAACAGTTTGAAAAGAAGGCGCTAAACATTCTTCAATTTCGCAGGCTGCAATTTGTATGACCCAACTCTGTAATTTAATTTTAATTCTCAAGTCTTTGCGTGATAGATCAGCCCGATTACGATTTAAATCTTGTAAAATGACAACATATTTATTTAAGATTTTACCAACTGTGTCTACTTTTTGGGCATTAATTAATTTATTATTAAAATAGCCTGATCTCATTAACTCAAACACCATTGACTCTGCTAACTCAAATACTTTTTTGGATGAAGTGTCATGATTCAAACCATAAATTTGAGTGACTAAATTTCTCTTGATGGCCCGAGCTATGGCTCCACGCCTCAGAGCATTTTCTTCTTTCCAATCAATAACTTTACGAATTTTTTCATAAAATTTGCCAACACTGAGAGCTAAATCATCAATTTCAAAACTATCGATGATGCCACGATGTTTATAATCATAATCTTTTTGGAAATTATTTAAATAGTCACGCAAAAAAACACTTAAGTTCATGTTAGCTATTATACTCTATTTTTAGGTATAATTCAAGAAAATTGATTAATTAGCAATGACACTGACGACAGTTTTGCCGTATTTTTTACCAAATTTGACTTTGCCGTCTTGTTTGGCAAAAATGGTATGATCACAACCCATACCCACACCTTGACCAATTTTATATTTGGCGCCTCTTTGACGCAAAATAATATTACCACATTGCACTTTTTCACCACCAGCTTTTTTTAAGCCTAGTCTTTTACCTTTGCGGGCACCTTGAGCGTGTTGATTAACACTACCACCTGCTTTTACTTTTGACATATTGCTCCTTTTTTAATTAAAATAAACTAATTAATTTTATGATATTCAAAGACGCAGACCTCTCTTTTAACAATCGCGTTTGGTCTGGCGTAAATTAAATCTCTAGATTTTTTAGTATAACCCAAAGCCTGCAATTTGTCAAGTAGATTATTGACGGTGAATAATTGATGATTGTCAGCTTCTACTTGAGGCCAAACTATTACCACCTTAGCGCCATCATTGAGTAGACTACGCCAGTTTTTAAATGAACCAAGATATAGCTTTTCTAAACCTTTGAAAATATTGACTAATTCTTGACTTTTTGGGGTTTGCTTACCTAAAAAAGGCTCAGTGACGATATGGTCCATTTTTTTACCTAATTCGCCTAATTTTACTCTAGTAGCATCTTGAGTGAAAATTTGATGCTTGATTTCCATCATATAAGTATCTGCTAGCCACTTAATATTTTCTTTGGTGCCAATCACTGCTTTAACGTCAAGATCACTGCCATATAAATCTAAATCGTAAAAAGCTGCCTCCATTAAAACTGTGCCCGTGCCGCAAAAAGGGTCGTAAATTTTTATGCTAGAACTCTCTTCTTGTCCAACCGCTAAATTAACCATCATTCTGGCTAATTTTGGTGGCAGCATACCTTTTTTATGATCTGCATAAGGCTTGGCACGATCACGTAAAGTCCAATCGTCAATATCTTGAATAGCTACCGTTTTCCCTAAATATAAAGCTTTTTTATTTTGGACTAAAATTAATTCGATGAGTTTTTTGCAATTAAGTAATAAGGCTGCCTTAGCTCCTTTTCTCGAACCGTCATTATATCTAACCTTGAGACCTGCTTTAACCAATTGATTTTTTAATTCAATTAAATCGATTCTCTCTAAATGATCTCTTCCAATTTCACCTAAAGCAAAGTGAATTTTTGCTTGATTGAGGGAAAGGAAATAATCAACAATTGTTTGATTAATTTGTTGATGATTAGAATTTTGGTCCAATTCGGTAATTAGCTCGGCAATTTTAATCGTCCCGCCTAATCTTTGCATGATGTCTGTGACTTGTGTTTCATCTGGAAGCTCGACAATAGCCGCATGTTGATTGAGGCTTTTAACTGTCGAACCAAATAAAGACTCTAACTCTGCTAATGAGAGCTGATT
>CAZMIQ010000092.1:0-3909 GCA_964566525.1 uncultured Pseudomonadales bacterium
GCTGAATAAATTTAACCAAATTCCACCCACCCTTCTTGAAAGAGGGTGGGTGTTTGTTTAATCGCACTATTTGCAAAAAAAAATCAAATTAATTGGTGTATAATCCACCATACGCCTGATTTAACGCTTGACATTTTAAAAAAAATAATATAAAGTATATCATATTAGTAAAAATTATAAAAATAGAAAGGATTCATAAATTTATAATAAAATTATTACTTAATTATAAATAAAAATTTATGAATTAGATCAATATGGCAGACAAAAAGAATATTGAAAAAAATAAAAAAAATATTGCTAAAGAAGTAAACAATGCCAAAAAAATAGATATTGTTGAAGAAGCCAAAAAAGAATTACAAAAATTGGAAAAACAAAGCGAACAAAAGAAATCTTCAAATACTCCATGGGGTTATATTATCGGCACTGGCTTGATTGTTTCAGCTGGTTTTATTCTAGGGTCGAAAATAATGGACATGATGAAAATTCAAAAATTAGAAGCAAAACTCGAAGAAATTGTCATTCCTCTATCTGGCGGAATGAAAATTGAAAAAATTGGCAAGCCAAAAAACAATAGCGGTGTTTACGAATTTACTTTAAAATTCGAAGGCATGGAACAAGAATTCACTTCATATATTACTGGGGATAGCAAATACTTTTTTGTTGAAGCAATCAAAGTTGACGAATTACTAGAAAACTATGCTGCACAAGAAGCCGTTGAGCCCCCAGCCACCTGTGAGACTTTAAACAAAACTGATTCGCCACTCTTGTCAGTTTATGTTTCTTCAGACTGTGGTTACTGTAAGCAAGCAGAATTAGCTATCACTTCCGCAATTAAACAAGTTCCTGACCTAGCTAATAAAATTAAGTTTCGCTACCCAGGTAGTATTAATGAAAATGGTGAAGTACTCTCCTTTTTGGGCGGCGCAGAAGCAGGCACAGAAAATCTCAGGCAAGTTTGTCTCAGAGATGAGCAAAATAGTGCTTATTGGTTATATTTAGGCTGTATGGCTGAAGGTGGTGAATCCAGTGCTTGTCTACAGACAGCTAAAGTTAATCAAACCGAATTAGACTCATGTATGGAAGATGAAAATAGAGGCAAGGCCGCTATTACTGCCGACAGCAGTCAAGCAAATCTTTTACAAGTTGCCGGTACTCCTAGTCTTTTTATTAATGAATCACAAAAAGTCGACGATCAAAGTTTTGGTGGTCGCACTGCTGATGCCTTTAAACAAATTCTTTGTTGCGCCAGTAATGAACAAGCTGAATATTGCGCTCAGACTTTAGAATAAAAGTCCAGATAAATAATTAAAAAAATGCCCTTTTAAAGGGCATTTTTTAAATATTGACAAATAGAAGAGAAATGATAAAATAAACAACATGAAATTTACCTATCTTAAATCAAATTGGCAAACAAGCATTCAATGCCTTTTTTTGCAATTTTTTCTGAGGGGTAAAGCATAGTTAACAATAAAAATAATTAAGCGCCCCTCCAAAAAAGAGGGGCGCTTTGGTTTAAGTATTAATTATTATTAAGAAAGGCACCTATGGTCAAACTCATAGCTCACACCGACAACTCTGTTGATAAAGCATCTCATTGCCAAATCACCACTAAAGATTCTATTTTGTCTGACATGCAAATTCGTGCCTTAGGTAGGTGGAATCAACAATTTGGCAATGGAGAAATTTCGCGTTCAAATCGAACAACAAATTATTCTTTGCTTAAAGCTATCATGACGAAAAGCATTCAATTATAATTAACCCTTTTCAATTTCCCAGACTTGAGCGCCAAAACAATCCCAAGATAAGCGGTGCTCATCTGGGTCATTTGGATCAAACTGTTGAGTCACGGCATAAAAAAGAGTCATTGGTTTTTCATAAGGATTAGCACAGCCATGTGCTACTCCCTCTGGAATAACTAAAATTTGATTTTTACCAGCTCCCAAAATCAATTTTTGATGTTGATCATAGGTAGGGGAATCCTCTCGTAAATCATGCAAATTCACAATTAATCTGTCATAAGGTGGACAAAACCACAAATCTTTTTGTCTTTGATGATAATGGTAAGCTTTAATTGCTCCTTGGGTAACCCAAGACCAATTAAGTTGTCTGATGACAAATTCTTGTTTAACATTTGGAATTTTACCCTCATCATAACGAATTATTTCGGCAAAATTACCATCATAGGTAGCAAATAAATTACTATTAATAATTTCTACCCCATCAATCTTTTTATTTTCATGATAAATTTGAATTTCTTCTTTATCTAAATATTCTTTAGCAACTTGCATTTTACTCCTTTACTTTTTCTTTAATTGCTTCCTTAATTGTTTTTAAGTCGAAATCTAAAATTTGCCGCAACTTCTCATTGTTCATGGCAGTATTTTTTTGATACGGCCTTTTTAGCGTTTTTAAGTAATCATTAACATCCCCTTTTTTAATTTTACCAGGAAGATTTAATATTTCTTTCACTGCCCAAGCAAAATCATAATCAGACCATTTTTCACCACTACTCGCATGATAAATACCTTCAATTTGTTTTCTTATACAAAAATCAATTACTTTTACCAAATCCTCGATATAAGTTGGACCAAAATAATGATTTGTGAATTGTGGATATAATTGCTCTTTTTCAAGACCTTCAATTATGCGATGTAAAGTATCAATCTTACTGAACGGTTTGCTGCTAAATGGTTGATCAATTCTCAAAACCACTTTTTTAATTTTAGCTTCAGTTACAATTTTTTCTGCCTCCGCTTTTGTTTTTCCATACCACTCAATTGGTTTAACTTCATTTTCTTCAAAATATAAACTAGGTTTCTCACCATCAAAAACATAAGCGGTGGACATATGAATAAAATAAAGTTTATATTTTTGTGCTAACTTAATTAAATTTTTAGTGCCTTCGACGTTCACCTGCCAAGCGACGCCACTTTTATTGCCACTTTGCTCATGGGCTCCATTGACGTCAGTATAGGCAGCCAAATGTAATAAGGCTTTCGCATCACTGTGTTTATTCATTACCTCATCCAAACACCGCTCATCAGTTATGTCCACTTTTAGCTCACCATTCAAATCAAAAGGTACAATTAAATATTTGTCTTTATATGTTTGGACAAATTTCGTTCCAATTAAGCCATTACTTCCTGTAACAATTATTTTTTCCATTTTTTCTTTCATTAACGATAGTTTTTAGCAAAAAAATCCTTCGCTTTTTCTTTTAGTGGACGCCACCATGATTCATTCAGCCGATACCATTCAATAGTGTGCAGCAAGCCTTCTTCTAAAGTTACTGTTGGTTTCCAACCCAAATCATTATTAAGCGCTGACCAGTCTACACTATATCGTCGATCATGACCGGCTCTATCTTTAACCCATTCGATTTTCTCTTCTGGATCGACATTCATTAATTGCATTATTTTTTTTACTACTTCTACATTGGAAATGTCTTCTGTTAAGCCGCCCACCAAATAAGTGGCTGATCTTCTTTCACTTAATAGCACTTTTTCAATTGCCAAAACGTGATCTTTGACAAATAACCAATCTCTAACATTTAAGCCATCACCGTAAATAGGCACTTTTTTACCTTCAATTAAATTAGTAATCGTTAGTCCAAACAATTTTTCAGGAAATTGAAAGGGACCATAATTATTACTACAATTGGTAATGCTATAGGACAAACCATATGTCTCCCCATATGATCTTACTAGATGATCGCTACTAGCCTTACTAGCTGAATAGGGGCTACGAGGATCATATTTACTATTTAAGGTGAACTTTTCTGCCGATTCTAAAGGTAATGAACCAAAAACTTCGTCAGTGCTAATATGATGAAAGTGTTTCACCTTATGCTTTCTTGCACTTTCGAGTAAATTAAATGTTCCTAGGACATTAGTTTGTAAGAATTGTTCT
>CAZMIQ010000093.1:0-3836 GCA_964566525.1 uncultured Pseudomonadales bacterium
TCAAACGCCCTTCGGGGCGTTTTTGTTTGGTTTGCTATATTATGTTTACTTTCGACTTATTGTTTTATTGGGTCAAAGGTGATATACTACCATAGTGAAAAATAATACCCAGACATCATTGTCGCTAGTTATTAAGTGTCAAAAAACTCAAGAAAAAGATTTGCTCGTCACTCTCATTACCCAACATGAGGGAAAAATTTTAGTGATTGCTAAAGGGGTTAGACATTTAAATTCAAGTAAAAAAGCCTATTTGCAAACCGGCAATTTAATTAAATCTCACCTAGTTCAGACCAAAGGTTTGTCAATTTTAACTCAGGCTCAACTGGTTGCCGATGCTAGTAATGTTCGTCATAATTTAATTCAAATTCGTAAATTTCTCCTTTTTATGGAAATATTAGACCGGTTACTAGTCAACGAAGAGTTATCAGCTGCGATTTTTCAAAAGATTATTTATCTTCACCAATTATTTTTACATCAAGTCAGTAATTCTATCATTAAACAACATTTTTTGGAAGTTTTAATGCTTTTAGGCTACCTAGATTGTGAAAGTAAAAATCAAAGTATTATCAATCAAGTGAACCAAATTTTAGGTATTGATTTATGTACTTTTAAGTATCTAAGTTTAAATCCTAATTATATTTGAGTTTGAAAAATTCTCTCAGCTCTTATTGATTCCAATCGCAATCTCAATCATACTCCACAACCACCAACTGGCAAATAGTAATAAAAAGCCATAAATAGCATAAGTAATTTTATTTTTCCCCAAATCAATCTTTGATTGGTTTCCAGTTAAGCTCCCATTCAAAATTTGATATCCGCCCCACACAATCATTAAAAATAAAATCAATCCTGCTAAAGGGAAAACAATCATTGTTAATAGCACTGAAACAATATTGCCCAAAGTTCGGCTACTCTCATCTCCAAACGTCTCACTCCCTCTAAGTGGATTAATTTTCGATAAATCTTCCAATTTTAACTCTTTAAATTCTAAAGAAGTATCTAGGGGGGCGGGGGGGACAACGGGTTCATCACTAGTGCACGAAGGATTTATATATGTAGGCGCACTACAGGTAAATGTTGAACCAGGAGATGGACATTTGCCAGTTGCATCTGCCTTGACGCACTCAACTCTCCCTCTCTCTCCACGATTTTCAGTACATTTGCACCATCTATCGCTGCCAGCATTTTTTAACTCATCTAGTTTTTTTTGGCAGTCTTCAATCTTAGTGAAGCATCCATTTAGTCGATAACCAGGTTTATTAACATAGCCAGAGCAATCTCTACCAACCACTGCTTGACATTCTCCATCTTTGGTTGTTGGGTTATATAATAAAGCATAATGAGTTGGCTCCGCAGGCGGAGTAGTCACTTCACATTTTTCGTCATAATAAATAGTATTTCCCTTGCAATACAGTGGCCAAGGAGAACAACTAGAAGCTACAGTACAGTGTTTTTTTCCTTCTTCGGCACCATCATAAGTGCAATCACAATAAGTTGTATTAGCAAACGCTATGTTTTTGCTCCAGAAAGCGGAAATAAAAATAGTTAAAAATAAGCCAAAAACAATTTTTAAGCAAAATTTTTTCATAAGACTAATTATACTACAAAAAAATTCTTTTTTAGTCATATTTTGATTCTCCTTAATCTTCAATTCCTAATTCTTTATAACCTCGCCATCTTTTTCTCTGCATGGCTTTAAAAATACTCATCCTCGCATCAACATAATCATAGACAAAGGCTTCTTTTTTTCCGGCAAAAACTCTTTGCACTCTCCCTACATACTGAATTAGCTTGCCTCGCCAAGAAAAAGGAAAAGTTAAAAATAAATGATCTAAAGCTGGCCAATCAAATCCTTCGCCGACTACTCCTCCTGTAGCTACCATGATTGAATACTTATTAGCTTTTATTTCTTCGAATAATTTTTCTCTTTCATTTTTCTTCATTTGTCCCGTCACCAACACCATTTTTGCCTTCGGCAATTCTTGCATAATTAACGCATATAGGGCTTCGGCATGACCTACACGCTCAGATAAAACAATGATTTTTCCATTTTTCATTGTTGCCATTTTGACGTCTTCGACAATTAATTTTAATCTCTCTGGATCGGCTGTTAGCAAAGAACCTAATTCGCTATACTCTTTCATTTCCCAGTCATCAATTAACAAATCAGTTGTTCTCCAAAATAAATTAGTTTTAATTTTATTCTGTGGCAAAAAATTATTCTCATTATCGGTTGACAATTTACTAGTTGGGATAATTTTGCCGATATAGAAATTCATTAATTTATCCAATCTATCTTTACGAAAAGGCGTAGCAGTCAAGCCTAAACAGTATTTAGCCGCGAAACCTCGTACCACTTTTGCAAAAGTATTAGCCGGCACATGATGGCATTCATCCACAATTACCATCCCAAACTCATTTTTTAAATCTTTAGTCCCCCGACTTAATAAAGTTTGATAAGAGGCGATCGTCACTCTTTCTCCTACTTTCCATTTTCCCTCACCGATCATGCCGATTTCATTTTCCTCCAACTCACAAAAATCCAATAATCTTTTTTGCCACTGCTGAAGTAGAGATCGGGTGTGAACAATGATAATAGTTTTTTGCTGTCTTTCACTCATCGCGTATATGCCAAGCATGGTTTTACCGAAACCAGGTTTAGCCTCTAAAATACACCGATTATAAGACAAAATCTTTTCCATTGCTTCTCTTTGTTCATTTTTTAATTCAATTTGATGCTTGATTTTTTCTATTTTTTTTTCAATTCTTTTATCATCAATGATTAATTCATTACCTTCGTCAGCGACATATTGTCTTAGTCTTGGACCAAAGCCTAGTGGTAAAAAATAGCCACTCTTCAATTTTTTATAACAGACAATTTTTTTTGGGACTTTCCAAATAGAATAACCCATTCTGATTAACTCACCCACCTTTGGATTCGCAAAAGTCAGTTCTTTTTTAAATAAGCCTTCTAGACTTTCGTCCACTTGAGAGTCTTTAAGCCAAATTTCATTGCTAACTAGAGCTTTGATTTTTTTCATGAATTTTTTTTAACCTCGTTCCATCTTTAGTATCTTCTAATTCATATCCTAAAGTCATAATTCTCTCTCTCAAAAAATCAGCTCTCGCATAATCCTTATCCGCCTTAGCTATTTCTCTTTCAGCCATGAGCAATTTAGCTTCGCCATCTACTTCCAATTTTTCGATCAAAGCAGCTTTTTGTTTAAGTTTTTCCGTTTGTCTTCTTAAATCAAGTCCGAGCAAATTATCCCATTCTATTGCTAAGTTGTATCTTTCTCCCTTGCCCAAAGTTGACTTCAGCATTTGTTGTAAAATTGCCAAGGCTTGAGGGAAATTCAAGTCATCATTAACCGCTTGTAAAAATTCTTCACTAAACTTTCTGGCTCTCTCTATATTATCTTCCAAAACCATTGAGTCTTCTTTTTCTTGCGAGAAATGCACTAATGAATTCAATAGTCTGTCATAAGCTGTTTGCGCCGCCGCCAAACTCTCCCAAGTAAAATTTAATTCTTTCCGATAATGAGCGGTCAAAAAAAGATATCTTAAAGCCATCGGCGAAAAACCTTTTTCTTTCACGTCTTCTAATTTATAAACATTACCTAGGCTTTTGCTCATTTTTTTTCCATCTACTCTCATGAAATTGTGATGAACCCAAGTACGCACAAAAGGCGATTTGCCAGTATATGCTTCCGCTTGGGCAATTTCATTGGTGTGATGTACTGGAATATGATCAATTCCACCAGTGTGAATTTCAAATTGTTCACCTAATTGCTCAATTGACATGGCTACGCATTCTAAATGCCAACCAGGAAAAC
>CAZMIQ010000094.1:0-2737 GCA_964566525.1 uncultured Pseudomonadales bacterium
TGAAAGATTGATTTTTTTTCAATTTTTCATGATATACTATCGGTAAACGATAAGTTTTTTTGAAAAAACAATTTGGAGCATGCTAAAAACAAAATAGACAAAATGTTAATAAAGTTAAAAAAATGAACAATAATAAATTAAAAATTACGGAAATCAGCTATAAAATCAGAAAACTTTTTAACAACTCCACAATAAAAAAGACTCAAGTTTATTCGAGAAAACAAAGTGGCGACTGGAACCAATTTTGTGCGGCATTAGATACGATTGAAGATACCTGCTTGGCAATAGAAAATTTTCAAAAAGATCCGAATGATATATTCATAAAAAATCCATATCTATCAACTTATGGACTTTTGCAAGCTCTTTTTATTCAACAGGACGCTGTAAACTTTTTGAAAATATCTTTATTTGGAATAAGTAATAAAATTAAGTGGAAAGACAAAAAATATTCCGAACTTTTTAAAATTAGACAAGTCAGAAATGAGACCATAGGACATCCAATTAAAACTGAAAATAATGGCATAAATAAATCAAAATACGAAAATGATGAAATCACCTCTTGCGCCATTGATCGCTCATCTCTGAGCAAAGACGGTTTCAAATATATTTTACGGATGCACTCAAAAACAGAAAGTAAAATGATAAAATTTGTAGATATTATCAATCAGCAAGACGAACATCTTGGAAATGAATTAGAAATAGTTATGAAAGAAATTCAAAACGAAGAAAAACAACATAAAGAAAAATTCAAAAATGAAAAATTAGCCGACCTACTAAATAAGCCTTCTCTATATCAGATAAATCTTATTTATGGCGTTCAATGGAATGACCATTTAGCATGGCTTAGTTTTAACCATTATCACGAGTTATATAAAAAAATAAAAAAAAGTTTAGAAGATCGTTATGGAAAACTTGGCGAAACTTTGAGGATTCCCGGAATAGAAGAGGTAACCAAAAAATTAGATTATGTATTTGGCAAAATTGAAACATTTCAAAAAACTGGCAAATTTGAAAATTATGAACTTGAAGTTTATATTGACGCTCTTGGCTCTGGAATTAACAAGTTAAAAACTCATCTAGCAGAAGTTGATCAAGAATTTGAAATTTAATTATGAACACATTCAAGCAATCAGCAATTGAAATATTGAAAAAGGCAAAATCACCTTTGCACTATTCCGAAATTACTCAGCTAGCTTTGGAATCCGGCATTTTGGAAACCGAAGGCGCGACACCGGAAGCAACGATGAACGCGCAAATTGTGGTTGATATAAAAAACAAAGGCGAGGGCTCGGACTTTATTAGGACTGCGCCCGGAACTTTTGCACTTAATCCAAACAAAAAAGAAATTAAAGCAACGCCAAAGATTATTGAAGCGGAAAAAGCCGAAGAAGAAAAAAATGTGATTGAAGGTGGGTTTACCGGTAAAGGCGGAGAACATTTGGTCTGCTCAGAACTGCTTTTTCGAGGTTTCAACGCCAGTATAATGAGCGTAGACGTTGGGGTAGATATTTCTGCAATCAAGAATGATAATTTTTTTGGTATTCAAGTTAAAACATCAAATATTAATAAATTTAATGCCTATAATTTTCATATCCGCCGAGTATCATTTGAGCGCTACAATCAAGGCAATATTTTTTATGTTTTTGTATTAAAAGGAGAAAAAAACAAATTTTTAATCATACCTTCAAGCGAAATAGAAAGAAAAATAAAAGAAGGCGCAATTTATGAAGTAAACAAAAAAACTGGCTTTGCGCTTTTGATAAAGATCAGAGAAGATAAAATTTTTCTCGGAAGTGGTTATGAAATGGGATATTTCCTAGATAACTGGAATTTGATAAAATAGGCTAATATTTTGTTCTGATCTCTTTCTTCCCCTCCACCAACTCCTCAACTTCCCCCCAACTTCACCAACTCTTGCCAAATCCTCACCATCGCCCAAGTATCAAGCTGGCAATAAGCCAACAAGTCTTGTTTAATTTTTTCTCTTTCTTGCTCGCTAGTTTTTACCTCATTCATTTTCCGCCATTGCATCATTGCCACATCACCTTTGCCAATTTCTAAATCTTGATATGACAAATCTGGACACAAAACTGGCAAAACATTTTTTATCGACCAGCTACCATGAAATTTTCTATCTAGATACCATTGATTTTTAAAAGAATTTGCCAAATCTCTAATTCGATCATTAATTGCTTGTAGCTGACCCGCCAAATCAGGATAACTCAGTGCCGCTTTTTCATTCACGCTCTTCTCAAAGGCCTCATTCCAGACCAAAATTGTCCCTTGCTCGCCTATACGCTCGCTCAAATGCTCTAAAGTCGCCCTCATTGGATCAGCCTCACCCTGATAAACAAACTCTTCATGTCTAATTTGACCGCCAGCCTCGATTATATGCAGTGAATATTGCACCACTTGATTTTGATGGGGGAGATGACCATCAAATTCAGGAATAGCACTGGCATTAGTTTCATAATCAAGAAAATATAAAGGCCATTCATATTTGCTCAGTTCATTTTTAATCAAATTGACCTCGATTAATCGTTCTTGAGATCGGTAAATCAGCATTTGTTTAGCTTGCTTGTCGCTCATTGCGATCTTAGCCGACACTCCGAATAAATCAATGATGCCTGCTTGTCGTAATTTCTTCAATAAACTCCTAGACTGATAAAAAACTTGATAAATATGATGTTCTGGCAAATTAGGATGACATACTGACAAGCAACCACATTTTTTGGGA
>CAZMIQ010000094.1:2747-3806 GCA_964566525.1 uncultured Pseudomonadales bacterium
TTCTGCTTTTGCCACTGCCACTGCTTGTTCTCGTTTTTCCTCCACTTCCGCTTTTAGTTTTGCTATTTCTTCACTCACTTCCACTTTAATTAATAGCTCAGCCCAATCAATTTCTCCCTTTCTGACATAATCAGCATTCAAAAGTAATAAATAATTATGGTCAATTTTAAAATGTTTCTCCGCTATCAAAGTTTGAAAAGTAATGTCATACAAATCAATTTTATTCAACTTGTCTTTTTCTCTTTCATAAGCAGAACTTTTCACTTCATACACATCATAGCTATCGCTTGCGGGTTTATAAATTAAGATATCTATTTTTGCCAGAAATTCACCATCTATCAATTCTTTCTGAGTATAAACTAAATGCTTATCTTTCTGAGCTTGTTGTTGCAAAAAATCACGAGCCTGCTTTTCCACTTCATAGCCTTCTGCCGCTAATTTCTGTTCGAAAACATTTTCCACCGCTTGCCACTGCTGTTGCCTTTTGGCCCATAAATGCCTAGGAGAATCAAGAAAAAGTCGAAAGTCTGATTTAGTAATCATAGTTATTATTATATCTCACGACCTAACACATTTCATCACTTAATTTTACTAAGCCTTATTATTCTTACTTTCGCTCACCATCACCGCTTTTCAGTTAATCGTTTTTTTATCCCTCAATCACTTCATATACGGCAATGTCTAGTTTCTCTTCTTTTCGCCACCGCAAAAATTCTTCCACCGCTGATCTTTGAATTTTTATTTTGCCATTAGTACTACAGGGATGACGATTGCTACCACGCTTCTTCACTCCAGAAACCCAGTATGGCTCGCCATACTCATCTTGATAATTAGAGAATTTTTCTCCAGTACTTTTGCTAAATTTTTTTTCGCCAAATTTAATCCATTTTTTACCTTTGCTTAATTCTACCCAACCAATAATTGCCTCACCATTATTGAAATTATTTAGCTTAAAGTTTTTATGCTCGATGTATCTAATTTCCTTTTGCATTATTATTTTCTTGATATTTTTGATAAAAGTCTTCAATTTGTTCTAAAAAACGCACTACATTATTAAAA
>CAZMIQ010000095.1:0-3767 GCA_964566525.1 uncultured Pseudomonadales bacterium
TATGATTCCTGGTAAAATTCAACACTTGGAGAATGGTTATACTTCTGGAGTAGCAACTAATTATTTAGTGAGTGACACCAATGTGATTATCAGCGGTTTTATGCAAGATGTTTTAGTGACTGCTAAATTGGAATCGCAATTAATGTTTAGAATTGATCCGGTGCCAGAGGCAACTTCGGCTTGTGGTGGCGTATTGACGACAGTACCAAGTACGCCATTAATGATTGATTATGGTGCACCATCAGTGGGTCAATTTGTAGATGCGGCTCAGCAAATATTTGTATTGTCATCAGCAACCAATGGTTATGTAGTGACGATGTCACAAAATCA
This sequence comes from uncultured Pseudomonadales bacterium, assembly GCA_964566525.1. Classification (GTDB taxonomy): domain Bacteria; phylum Patescibacteriota; class Microgenomatia; order UBA1400; family PJMF01; genus CAZMIQ01. The sequence continues at coordinate 331 of CAZMIQ010000095.1, forward strand.
ACCAATGGGTAGAAACGGTGGAGCTTGTCCAGCAGATGGTTTATTGTCTCCAACAGAAATTAATCGTGATTGTATTCCAAACTTTGGTTGGCAAACTGGCTTAACTGAGGATAGCGGTGCACCGTGGTCAGATCCACTGACTGAAACTGGTTTTGGTTATACAATGACAGCAGTAAATTCTGATTTAGTGAGTGTTGGTTCTAAGAATAGACATGAAGCGGCTCCATTTTTTGGTGATGGTTCAGCTTATTCAAGACTAGCAACGAGAGATAATTTATTGGGTTCGACTCCAGTGAAAGTTGGTTGGAGTAATAGCATTGGTGACGGTGACATTTTTGATGTTTGTTATCGTTTAGCGGTTGACGCTCAAAATAATGCTGGCACTTATACGAATGCTGTCTTGTATACTATTACGGCTTCGTTTTAGAATTAGTTAAGAAAGATTTACCCACCTTTTGAAGAAAAGGTGGGTTTTTTTGATGAGCGTGTGATATAATATAGTAATCTAATTAAGTTCTAGTTTTTAGAACTTCCAGAGAAATAATTAGAGAAAGAAAGGTGAAATGTTGGTAAAAAAAGAAGAAATAAGTAGAACTTATGAGTTGACTTATTTGATTGCTAGTGGTTATACCACTGCGGAAATGAATTCTATTCAAGATAGTGTAGTGGCAATGATTGGGAAAAGTGAGGGTGAAATTGTAGAAACCAATGATTGGGGTAAAAAAACTTTAGCTTATGAAATTAAAAAAGATGGAAAAAAACATAATGAAGCTGTTTATGTTCATTTGGTGGTGAAGCTGCCAGCCAAAAATGTCCAAAGCTTGGCAAAGAACGTTGAATTAAAAAAAGAAGTATTGAGAAGTTTATTGGTGGTAAGTAATTAAAGAGAAGGAGATTAAAATGTCTGCAAGATCATTGAATAAGGTGCAATTAATTGGTAATTTGACTAGAGATCCTGAGTGTCGTTATACCCCTAATCAGACTCAAGTGTGTTCTTTTGGTTTGGCTACTAATAGAGAATGGACTAATGAGGCTGGTGAAAAACAAAGTAGTGTGGAATATCACAATTTAGTAGTATGGTCAAAATTAGCTGAAATTTGCAAAAATTTATTAAATAAAGGAAGCAAAATTTACGTAGAGGGTAGATTGCAAACTCGTGATTGGCAGGGTAAAGATGGTCAAACCAGAAGAACAACTGAAATCGTAGTCGAAAATATGATTTTATTAAATAGTAAATATGTGAGTGAAAATAGTGTCGCTGCCACTAATCAAGACTTATTGGAAAAACAACCACCAGTGGTGGAAAATAAAGAAGAAGTAGAGATAGATGAAAGCGATATTCCTTTTTAAAATAATGAAAGTAAAAATATGATAAAAAAACAAAAAAAAGAAAAAATAATTAGAAATCCAAGAGCACCAAAATTAAGTGTAAAAAAAGGTTTTTTGTTTAGCTATAAAAAACCAGAGGAGTTAAAAAATTATCTTTCTGGTCAAGGAATGATTTTGAGTAGAGAGAAAACAGGTCTGACGCAAAAACAACAGAGACAATTAGCAGTGGAAATAAAAAGAGCAAGACATTTAGCTTTATTGCCTTTTATACAGAGTGCTTAATTGAAGAACAAATTAGTCTTTTTGGTGTATATGTCGGTGAAGCGTTTTTTTAGCGAGCGGTTAATTTCAACAATTTTATTATTGGTGATTGGTGGTTTTTTGGGTTATCAAATGGCAACTGAGGGTAAGATTTTGGGCATGAAGTTGCCTTTTTTAAAACTTGAGAATAAAGAACCAGTTTATAAGCTAAGTTATAGCGGTCAACCGAGTAAATATAAAACGATAGACTTTGATATTTTTTGGGAAACTTGGGATTTGTTGGAAAAAAAATATGTTAATCCTGATGATTTTAATTTCGAAAAAATGGTAGATGGAGCGGTGGCAGGTATGGTGGCTGCGCTTGATGACCCATATACAATGTATTTACCGGAAGAACCAAAGAAAATTAGTGAAGAAGATTTGTCTGGGAGTTTTTTTGGGGTAGGAATTGAATTGGGATATAAAGAAAAAAGTTTGGCGATAATGGCGCCAATTAATAATTCTCCAGCTCAGAGAGCAGGAGTGCAAGCTGGTGATTTAATTGTTCATGTAAAGGATGAAAATGAAGGCGTGGATGAAGATACTTATGATTGGTCTTTGGAGCGGGCGCAAAAAGTCTTACGAGGAAAAAAAGGTACGGAAGTGATAATGACTTTGTTCCGAGAGGATTATAATGAGAATAAGCCATTTGAGGTAAAAATTATTAGAGATGAAATAATTATTAATTCGGTTGAGCTGTCTTTCGAAGAAAGAGCTGGCAGTCAATTTGCTTATTTAAAATTAAATCGGTTCGGAGAGAGAACTTTTGATGAGTGGAATTTGGCTGTAAGTGAAATATTATTGAAAAAAGGAGCAGTAAAAGGGATGATTTTGGATTTACGTAATAATCCTGGTGGATATTTTAATGAATCAATTCATGTGGCGAGTGAGTTTATAAAAGAAGGCGTAGTGGTAACGCAGAAAGGTAGATTTAATTCTCAGAGTTATAGTACGACGGGTAAGGGCAGATTGGTAGGCATGCCTTTAGTGATATTGATTAATAAAGGTAGTGCTTCATCTTCGGAAATTGTGGCAGGAGCTCTGCGTGATAATGTAAAAGCGATTTTAGTTGGTGAGGAAACGTTTGGCAAGGGCTTAATTCAAGAGAGAATTGATTTGGAAAATGGAGCAGGTTTAAATGTAACGATTGCTAAATGGATGCTGCCAAGCGGTGATTGGATACATGATAATGGTTTAAAACCAGATCATGAAATCAAGAATGATCCAGAAACTGAGGAAATTGACGAAGTGGTGGAAAAAGCGATTGAATTATTATCGTAAATAGTTTATAATTGTCGTAATGAATAATTACTGGTGGAAATATTTTCAAGTGATGAGTAAGTTATTAGCTGCAGTATTATGTTTGGCTTTGATATTTTGGATGATTGATAATAGAAAGTCAATTTGGCAATTTTTATTGGGTGAGATAGTCGAGCAACCTAAGAATCATGAAATAATTGTTGATTTTAATGCAGTAAGTGATGAAAAAGTAGGCGTAGTATTAGAAGAAATTGATGAAAAAAGTGTAGGTCAAGTGGGTTTTGGTTTATTAATTAATGATCAACAAGTGTTAATGCCAGCGCATATTTTAAAGAGTGGTAAAGATTATTTTTTTTATAATAATGTTTTTGATAAAAAAGCAATAGGTGTGAAAGTTTTTGATAGACAAAGTGATTTGGCCGTGGGAGTGTTGTTTGAATCGGTGGCAATAAAAACTATGCCGAAATGGGCGAGAGAGATAAAATTAAATGAGGAGGTATGGTTGTGGATTAATGAAGAAAAAACTTTAAAGAGAGTGGAAGGAAAAA
>CAZMIQ010000096.1:0-3750 GCA_964566525.1 uncultured Pseudomonadales bacterium
GCTACTTATTTGGTAGAAGATTTTATCATCTTACCACTAAGCATAGGTGGTTTTCAATTAAATACTTTCTTCTCTTATGTAGCAGTAGCTTTCTTTTTTGGTTTTGTCCAGGGCTTTTTAGCTTTAATTTTTTAAAATTAAAAAGAACAAAAAAAGAATCGTAAATTATGCAAAAAAATATTTTAATTACTGGCGGGGCTGGCTATATTGGCTCTCACGCAGTCAAGTTGTTCCTTGAACACGATTATAAAGTAACGGTGTTTGATAATTTTCATCGTGGGTTTAAACAACCTTTGGAAGTGATGAAGGGTTTGGGCAATTTAGAGGTGATTGAGGGTGATTTGAAACAGGCCGTGGAAGTTGAAAAAGTGTTGACTAATAATAATTTCGACGGAATATTGCATTTTGCAGCCTTATGTTTGGTGAGTGAGTCAATGGAAAAACCAGAATTGTATTTTCAAAATAATGTCATAGGGACATTAAATTTGCTGGAAGCGATGAGAAAAACTGGCTTGCATAAATTGATTTTTTCATCTACTTGTGCGGTTTATGGCGATAGTCAGTATTTACCGATGGATGAAAATCATCCAACCAAACCATTAAATCCATATGGAGAGTCAAAATTAATGAGTGAAAGAATGATTGCTTGGTATGGGGAAATTCATCAATTAAATTATGCGATCATGAGATATTTTAATGTTTGTGGGGCTGCCAGTGATGGCTTAATCGGTGATAGCAAAAAACCTTCACAACTACTGATGCAAAATGCGGTAAGAGGAGCAATGGGAATTGAACCTTTTGCTTATACTTGTCCTGAAGTTGATACGCCCGACGGGACGCCAATTAGGGACTATATAGACGTAGAAGACTTGGTAAGAGCACATTTTTTGGCGTATGAGCAATTGAATGAAAAAGCTAAAAATCAAATTTTTAATTTAAGCAATGGCAAAGGCTATTCAGTCAAAGAAATAGTGGCCGAGGTAGAAAAAAACTTTGGGATAAAAATGAAAAAGAACAAGGCCGAGTGTCGTAAAGGAGAATATGCTCAAGTGTATGCTTTGCCAGAAAAGGCAAAAGAGCTTTTATCATGGCAGGCGAAAAAAAACTTAATAGATAGTGTGGAAAGTATGAAAAAATGGTATCAAGCTCATCCTCATGGTTGGGACTATTAAAAAAAAGTTGGCATAGAGCTAAAAAAAATTATCTTTTGATAATGATGTGGGTGGTGACAATTATTATTTCCAATTGGGTTTTATTAGCTAAGCCAATGTTTTACACTCATGATTATTTGCATGGCGCAAGAATAGCAGAATATCAAAGAGGTTTATTTGAAGGGCAGATGCCGGTAATATGGAGTCAAAATTTTGGTTTTGGTTTTGGGATGCCTCTTTTCCAATTTTATGCCCCTTTGCCTTATGCAGTTGGGGCCTTATTTTATCTTTTGGGCTTAAATTTATTAATAGCGGTAAAAATGATTATTGCGCTGAGCAATATTGCGACCTTAATGGGGGGCTACATTTGGGCTAGAGAATTTTATAATAGAAAATTGTCAACCTTGTCGGCAGCATTTTTGACCCTAGCATCATATCGGGCAATGGATATTTTTGCTAGAGGAGCGATTAGTGAAATCTGGGCGATCATGGCTTTACCTTGGCTCTTGGCCGGTATTACCAAAATTATGCATGGCAAAATTAAAACTGGGTTTTGGCTGAGCGTGGCTGGTGGAACGATCTTAGCTTTGTCTCACAATATTACGACTTTATTAGCAGCACCTTTTGTAATCATCTATGTAATGTTATTAATAATGCAGTGGGATAAAATTAAAAAAAATGAAGCAAAACTAAGAATAAAAAATTTATTATTCGCTGGCATGGCAGTTTTTGGATTGGCTGCTTTTTATTTAGTGCCAGCTTTTTTTGAAAAAAATTACACCCAAGTAGAAACATTTATTTTAGGTGATTATTTTAATTTTAGATTACATTTTTTATATTTTCGTCAATTTTTACAAGATAGCTTTGGTTATGGCGGTTCTGGATATGGGCCCGATGATGGCTTATCTTTTTTCTTGGGTTGGGCACAATTATTGGGCTGGATGATAACAGGCTTGGTAATCAGTTATCAATTAATTAGTAATAAAGGAAAAATAAAAAAGGAAAAAAATAAAAAAATTAAGTGGATAGCAGGCATAATGTTAATCACTATAGCGACCATGTGGATGAGTACTTTTAAGAGTCAATGGTTGTGGGAGAAGTTAAGTAGCTTATTGGAATTTGTGCAATTTCCATGGAGATTATTAAGCTTGACGATAGTCTTTCTCTCCCTCGTGAGTGTGGCAGGTTTGAGTTGGCTGAAAGAGAAATGGCAAAATGTGCTAATTAGCTTGTTGTTTCTAATTTTAGCCATAAGTAGTTTTCATTACTTTCAGGGAGAAAAATATTTAACTGAGCCGGCTTTTTATCAAGGTGACGAACATTATATTAGAGAAAGCATGAGTCCAATTTTGGTTGATTATTTACCGAGTAATTTTGTTTTTTATGATGGCTTACAGGCAGTAGCAAAAGACATAAAAGTCTTAAAGATGGATAAACAACCAAATATTAAAGTAGATAAAATGGATGAGAAATTATATATTTTTCAAAATGATCAAGAAATGCAAGTGGAATTAACAGTGGCTAATTACCCTGGCTGGGTGGCAGAAATCAATGGCGAAAAAACAAATATTGGAACAAGTAAGTTGGGCAATATGCTAATTGATTTGCCAGCGGGAGAGGCAGCATTGGGACTAAAGTTAAAATCAACCCCTTTGCGCTGGTGGAGCAATATGATCAGCTTAATCACATTATTACTTTTAATTAGGTATGGATGGGATAAAGATGCAAACTGATATTAATTTGGATGTAAAGAGTATAAAACGTAAAACCATTGGCGGAGCAATGTCTTTTTTTGTCAGAACATTAATTCTTAATGGCGTTGGCTTGGCAGCGAATTTAATTCTAGGCGGTTTACTAATGGTGGCTGATTTTGGAATTTATGGAGTGGTAGTACAAATAATTGGGGTTTTGTCATTTTTTTCTGATATCGGTCTAGCCTCTGCTCTAATACAAAAAAAAGAAGAACCGACTGATCAAGACTATCAAACAATCTTTTGGGCGCAAATGACTTTAGCTGGTCTAATTGTGGGCATTTGTTGGTTAATTGTTAAAATCGGTTTTTTTGCTCAGCAATTAGGCGAGCAAGGACCAGCGATTTTATATGCTTTAGCCTTTTCTTTCGTGATTGGGACGATGAAAACAGTACCGTCGATTAAATTAACTAGAGGTTTAAATTTTTCTAAGTTTGTGTGGCCGCAAATCGTGGAACAAGTGGTTTTCAATGGCGTATTAATATATTTGGTGATTAAAAATATGGGCTTGCAAGCATATACGATAGCAATTTGGGCTAGAAGTATCGCGGGGAGTGCTTTAATGATGTATTTGGTGCCATTTTGGCCGAAGCTAAGTTTTAGTTGGCAGAGTTTTAAAAAAACCATTCGTTATGGCTGTAAATTTCAAGCTAATGACTTATTGGCAAGAATTAAGGATCAGCTATTCTATTTATTTATTGCTAAGAAAGTAACATTAGATGAGTTTGGTTATATTAGCTTCGCGAAAAATTGGTCAATGTATCCTTATAATTTAACAGTGCAAAATGTGATGGCAATTACTTTCCCGACCTTTTCGAGGTTGCAAGAACATCAAAAATATTTAAGAA
>CAZMIQ010000097.1:0-3627 GCA_964566525.1 uncultured Pseudomonadales bacterium
TTTAAAGCAAAGTTAATTAATTATTTATAAGAATTAATGGCATGTTATGGCGACCTGAATAAAAGGGCTTTAATCTTTGAGCTTTATAGTAATATTTTCAGGTTTTGTGGGCAAGCGATTAAGTTTCTGACTTAAGGTGGGAGAAAAAGTTATTTGGTGAGTTTGATAATTAGATTGACTGCGTAAACGGTTATTAGCATAATTAAGGTTCTGGCCGACCAGATCAAGCTTTAATTGAGCGAGGTCAATTTTGGGTTTTAAGGCAGCGCTAGCCTTGACTTTGACAATAATGTCGTCTGAGTCAGCACTAGCGTCAATGACTTGAGTATTAAAATCATCAAAATTAGGTGAGTAATTATTACCAATTTTAGCTTTGAGGGCTTGGCTGGTAATTTGTTTAAAATCTGATTGTTTGGCAACAAAGGTTTCAAGATTCAGGCTGGCGGTAACGGTTAATGTTTCGGCTTGGCTGGCAAGCTGGGCATCAAAAACTGGATTAATTAATTTAGTTTGATCACTTTCTTTTAAGATAAACAGTTGCGAACCAAGTTTTTGTTCTAATTCGGCTTGGCCTTGAGTAATCAAAGTTTGAGTAATTAGCTCTGTTAAATTTTCAATATCTCTTTGACTTACTGCCATTTTTTCTTCAGAGGTGCCGCCGGAAATATCGGTGACAGCTTTGGCGGTAAATTGATCAGAAGAAATATCTTTTAGAGTGAAATTGCTGTTTTCTGACAAATTGTAATCAGGGCCAATAGCAGAAGCTTCAATTTCAACTTCAGCTTTTCCAAAAATTAAATTTTCGCTTTCTCCATCAGAAGAAGTTTCGGCTGAGGCGGAGGCAATTTCGATATCAGACAAGAGCTGATAACGAAGGTTGTTTTGGCTAACTAAAATCCGATCTTTAGTAAAGGTTCTGGGATTTTTGGTTTTATTGTAAATTACAACTTTCCCTTGAGATTTTTCACCTACCTGAACAGTGCCGGTGGTGGGAATAGTTTCTGAGCCCTCAACGGTGATAGTTTGGATCTCATAAGGAACAATATAGTTATCAAAATCAATCTGGTCAACACTGTTTGAAGCAGTAATATTAAGAGTATCTTCAATGGTATCAGCGGCAATAGCTAAAATTATTTCAACTCGGGTTTTGGATTGGTAAAAATATATAACAGATAAGAAGCCAAGAGCAATTAAAATACCAGCTATGCCAAAATAAAACCAAGGTTTTTGGTAAAATTTTTTAGAAGAACTAGTATTTTTTAGCTGGAGTGAATTATCTGCGGAAATAATTGAATTAGGAGTATCAGGATTAGGCTGAGTTTTTTTAAATTTAAAAGAAGTAAGTTTTTTTATAAAGCTTGAGTGAGGGGGCTTGGGGTCATCAATGTCTTGGCCGACAGCAAAATCTGGAGGTAGGTCAATGTCGGTATCTAGCGGATTATCAAGATTAAGGCTTAATTCTGAGCTTTGAGACTTTTCTTGAGCTAAAGAAGAGTCAGAATCTGAATGGCTGGATTCTGGAGAGGAAGATTGATCAGTTTGAGATTCAGCGGTATCAATCCGACTTTTTTGGTTGCGAATCAGCTCATGACCACCGATAAGGGCAGTAGCTTTGATACTAAATGGTGAATCGAAAGACTGAAAATCGGGTTCTTTGGAAAAATAGGAGTGATTAAGACTAAAATCTTGGATTAACTGCTGTTTGATGGTTTCAAAATCAATATTGGAATCATAAAGATAAATTTTTTCAGGTAAAGTGCCATGTTTGGCAAAAATTTTGAAAGCATTGTCAAAATCAGTGCTAATGTTATCAGTTCGCTTAATAGTCTGAGTAGCGACTACTTTGGCTAGGCGAACAAGATTGAAAACTAGATTTTCTTGATAAAATTGGCAAAAAATGGCGGAGATAGGATTATCTTGTTTTTGGTTAACAAAATTCATAATTGCGTCAAAGCTGATAACAAAACCTAAGGGTTTTAGTTGAAGTTGATCGCAAAGATGCTTAAGAATTGTTCTTTTGTCAGATTTAATACCATTGGCATCTACCCATGAAGTGTCCAGGCCAAAAATAACTTTATCGATAAGCTTTTTATTGTCTTCAATGGTGGAGATAGAAAAATCAAGAGCTTCAAGAATTGAATCAGGATTTTGATCAGTAAAGGTGATAGGTTCGCTAACCTTGATAACTTCTATCTGGTTTTGAGAATTTTCCTGCCAAATTGCGGCTTTAGCTGATTGTTGATTGATTTCAACAGCGAAAAATCTTGGCTGAGTAGAATTGGAGGATTTGGTAAAAAGTTTTAGGGACACAGATTAAAAATCTAAATTCTATATCCAAATTTGAAGGAATACAGAATATTAGAAATGCTAAGTTAAGTTTTTATATACAAATATAGGCTTTTTGGCTTAAAGCTTGATTTAACTATATCAAAGTTGACAAAGAAGAAGAAGAAGAAGAAAATGACAATAATTAAAAAGTTATAAAAAATAATTATGAGCGAAACTAGTAATTCTAATAGTAATTTTGGAGCTGAAGTTAGTAAAGCAATTGAAGAACAGCAGAGTGCTGATAAATCTGGGGCTGAACAAATTAATTTATTAAAAGAAAAAGTGGAAAGATTAGAAAAGCAAAATAGTACTTTGGGAAGATTTGTTGAGGCTTTGATGGAAGAATTGGGTAGATTAATTGAAATTGAGAGATTGAAATTACCTGAAACAGATAAAGATAATCAACTTAGGTTAATTAGGGGAAATGTAGGAAATATGCAGCAGGCGATGATTCAAGAATTAAAAGATTTACAAGCTGAGTCAAATACTGAATAGCTTAGGCTAAATTGGCGTAGATTCTTAACTTGCCAGCGCCAATAGATTTTTGTTTAGTGATAGAAAAATGACCTAACTGGCTGGTATTTTCTACATGAGGGCCACCGCAAACTTCTTTACTAAAATCACCAACAGAATAAACAGTAACTTCAGATTTGTATTTATCAGTAAAAAAAGCTAGAGCGTTTTGAGCTTGAGCTTGTTGAAGACTCATAGTTTTTGAAGTTACTGGCAAAGCTTGATCAATCTGATCATTGACTAAAGCTTCAACTTGATTAACTTCTTCTGGGCTTAATTTTTGGTGATGGGTAAAGTCAAAGCGGAGCTGGTCTTCGGTAATATTGCTACCAGCCTGAGAAACGTGAGAGCCAAGAATTTGGCGTAAGGCTTGGTGAAGTAAGTGAGTGGTAGTGTGATAGGCAATAATCTTTTGGCTTTGACCGCCTAAGCCACCTTTAAACATACCTTTGCTAGCCGTACGAGATTTGTCAGCGTGAGCTTGGCTGGCTTTTTGGAATTTGGTAATAATTTTATCTTCGATTTTTATATTCTGGGATTGAGCCGTTTCAATTGAGATTTCTAAGGGAAAACCGTAGGTTTCATAGAGCCGAAAAGCCAGATCAGCGGTAAGCTGCTGATTAATTATCTTATCAAATTCAGCTAAGCCTTTTTTAAGAGTTCGGGTAAATTTATCAGCCTCAATTTGAATGGTTTTGGCAATCGACGGATAATCAGAAACTTCGGGATAGGCAGGAAGATAAATTAGGCTTAATTGTTGACAAAAATCCTGGTAATTAAAGTCGG
>CAZMIQ010000098.1:0-3539 GCA_964566525.1 uncultured Pseudomonadales bacterium
AACTCGCGCTATCTTTGTTTTTCATAAAGTACCATGCTTCGTCGACCATAAGTAATCTTTTTTTGAGGCTTCTTTTAACTCTGGTCCAAATAAAGTCAAGAATAATATACATAGCAATAGGACGTAATTCCTCCTCGATTTCTTTAACAGAGAAAACAATTAGGGGATTATCTAAATCAATATTTGATTTTTGGTCAAAAAGACCTCTAAAAGAGCCAGTGATGAATTTTTCTAAGCGAGCAGCTAAATCTAGAGCTGGAGGAATTTCCATACCAATTAAAGCTTTATATAAATCTTCCATAAGAGGGGGCTCGTTGGTTTGTGTTCCTGGATCTGGAGTGATGCCTTTGGCTCGGTATGCAGCCACAATAGCCTTATCTAAAAGGGAATTTTGTTCGGCAGTCATTTGACCAAGCATAATTCTTAGCAGTCCATGCAGAGATAGAATTTTTTGACCTAATTCATTTTCGCCTTCTTCGTAGAGATTGGATAAATCAAATGGATTGAGTTTAATGGGTGAATCGAATGAGAAGTTAAGGTATTGACCCTCCATTTTTTTACATAGAGTCTCATATTCATGCTCTGGGTCTAAAACAATCACTTCAATTCCAAACATGAGCTGACGAATGATTTCAAGTTTAACGGTATATGATTTACCAGCGCCCGACTTAGCAAAAATAACCATGTTGGCGTTTTCCATTTTAAAACGGTCAAAAATAACTAGTGAATCATTATGTTCGTTAACACCATACATAATACCGGTTTCCATAGATAATTCTGAAGAAGTAAAAGGAAAGGTGGTGGCGAGAGAAGTAGTGTCCATATTACGATTAATTTTAAAATTATCAACTCCCATAGGAAGAGTGTTTTTAAAACCCTCACTCATTTGCATGGTGGTTTGTTTAGCAATAATTAACTGAGCTCCTAGAGTAGATTTAAGAGCAGCACCCAAACGATTTAATTCCTCTAAATTGGGCGCATATAAAGTGAAATAGAGCCCAAATTGAAAGAATTTATAACTACCTTTGGCCAGTTCTTCTCTGAGCGAAACAGCGTCCTCTAGTTTAACCTCAGTATCAATGTTGGTAATTTTACCAGCTCTAAGGTCTGACTGAAGTTCGGCCTCCATTTCAGTGATTTTTCTTTTTAGCTTGTCTAAAATATCCGCACTGTCAACTGGATAGATAAACATTGAGGCGTCAATTGAAGCGGGGAAATTAATAAGTGGAGAGAGCCAGTTGGCTAAAACTGAACGCGGGTAGCCGGCGGTAAAAAAACTACGAGTATAATAAGAGTTAAGTTTTTGTTCGGAAAAATCTAACTCGATGGCTTCGGGGGAAATGATGTCTTGAATGGTAACTAATCCTTGGGAATATTGTTTAATTTTTTCAAATACTTGTTTTTCTTTTTGGGCATTAATTTCAGCCGCATAATCAGAAGATCTTTTTTGGAAAGGGAGGAGTTTGTTTAAGCCCATGATTTTATCTTTCTTGTTCTAATTGACTAGCAACAATATTAGCAGAAACAATGGGAGCAGCAAAATCTTGACTCTCCATAGTACCCATACCTTCAATGTCGCTGGGGTTATAACTTTGATAAAATAAGCGAATGATTTCTTGGGTAGTGATTTGTCTGGCTCCGAGTCCAATTCTAGCAAATTGATTAATGAGGTGATCTCTCATGGGGTTGAGAACGTTATTGGCTTTATCAATGATGGGGGCAAGCTCAAAACGATCTAGGTTAACTGAGGACCTGGTGTCAAAAAAAGACTTAGTGGTGGCAATACCTAGGTCTAAAGCAGAAGCGGTAATAACTGCAAAAAACTTTTTATCTAAAATATTGCTGTTTTTAACCCATTCTTTAATAAATTGGCGATAACGAGCGATTTGTGCTTGATGAGAGGGATTATTGGTGGCGTTTTCAGCTTCAATCAAACTATTAAGATAATTGGTGACGTCTTTTGCTTGAGTTTTAATGATAATTTGGATAGGAAAATTAAGAGAATTAAGGATGCCAGCATAGGCATAAATGGCGGCGTCTTGCTCTTCTTCTGATAGAAGTCCAAAATTAATAGTACCAACTTGAATTATTTGTGAAATTGAACCTTCATTAAGAATGAGTAAATTATTGGTAATATCAAAGATATCGGTGTACTTTTGGGTTGATGATGAAATTTCTGACATAAGCTTTGATAGTATAACAAATTATTTCGTTATTAGCAAGAGCGGAGCGATGCCTTGGTCATCGATATTAATTAATTCTTCATTAAATTGGTAGTTGTCTTTTTGAGGTGAGAGAATATAGTTGTCTGGATGAAGCGGTGATTGGTAGTAAAATTGTCCAAGTTGATTGGTTTTAATGATTGTTTTTAAATTATTATTGGTGTCTTTAACACTAATTAAGACATCTGCGAGAGGTTTATTGTTTTGATCAACGACTATACCTGATAAATTTGGTGTTTTTTCGGTGGAAAGATTAGGTTTGGGTAAAATTTTTGGGATGCCTTGATTAATACTGTCTGGTTGATTGATAATGGGAGTTGATTTAGATGCGGCATTATTAGTGGGCCAATACAAATTTGACTTTGGTTGATTAACTGAAGTAATTTTATCAGTGATTGTAGTGGGTTGAAAAATGTTTGAATTCTTTAAAAAGGAGTCAAGAGTTTTTTGGGAAGGAGTAATAATTTGTCGAACCCTTTGGCTTTGTGAGGTTTTAACTTGGGGTTTAATGATGAGTTTTTTGATAGTAGCTGGTTCTGTGGTGGTTTTTTTAATTTCTGGCTGGAGTTTTTGGGCGACTTGGTTTAAATTAGAAGAATTAAAAATCTCTAATTTGTCTTCTTCAGCTTTGTTTTTTTCTAAAGTGTGAAAATAGTCTAACGCTTTGTGTTTTTTGACGGGTGAAGCATTAAAAGTAGTGACGCTTTCCAAGAAATCACGATGCGAATCTGATAATTCGTAGTTAAAATATGATGGTATTTGATTATCTTTGTGCCAATAAAATTTGGTGGGAGCATAAAGGTTTTTAAAAAGAACCTTAAGCCAATGAGAAAGAGGTTGACCAGCAATGGGAAAAAAAGCGGCAATCAGTCCTAAGCCAGCAAAACTAATCATAATCGGCCACTTAATATAAGCCGGCCAATTGAATTGATAAATAACGACGGCTAAAATAATACCCAACATGATTTCGGAAAATTGTTTTAAGTCTAATTCACCAATTAAATGGAATTGATAATTGCTGATATCTTGAGGTATTAAGTGTTCTTGCATTAATGTGAGTATTATAACAAATTATGGTGAAACTGTAAAGTTGATAGCGGGGGTAATTATTTCTATAAAGAGTTCGTTCTGATTGAGATCAATGGCTGTACCTGAAAAGCGATAGACAGGGACAGCAAAGTTGTCATCACCATATCGGTATTCTAATTTGACTGAATTTAGATTAACTGAGGTGAAAAGATTAAGGTTGAAGTCTTCAACAGGTGAATAGTTTTCACTAAGATAGTCTTGCATTTCACTAAAGCTTAATAAATAAGC
>CAZMIQ010000099.1:0-3535 GCA_964566525.1 uncultured Pseudomonadales bacterium
AAATTTGCGTATAATAATTTGACATGATGTTTGTAGAGTTTATTTTTGATTGGATGAATGTTTAGCAGTGATAAAATTTTATAAAAGAGTGTTAAACAGTCATTAATGTGCACTAATTAGGTGGGTTAAATAATATCAGCTGTTTGACCTTCTGTAGTTGGAGTAAGGTCTGAAATATCAATATTATTAAAAATATCATCACGATTGCTAATAGTTAATTGATTTAAGTTGTCTAGAATAGGCTCTTTAAAGTTTTTTAGATTGGCAAGAACTTTTTTATCATTTTCACTCAAGGCAGGTAAGGAATCAGTGAGATTGGTAGTAATAGTGGGGTCATAGTATTGCGCTAAAATTTCAATTTTAGCAGAGGCATAGCCTAAGAGACTATTATTTATTTCACTAAAAGCAACACTGCTAAATGGAGCATAATTCTCGATTGAATGTAAAAAATTAACTAGATTGTAGTAAGTGCCTTTAGCTTCAATGAAGATGGTGTAGGCAGTATTAATTTTAGTGTTGGCGCTTCTGGCCGCCATAGTTTGGGCACTTTGTTTACCAACAAAATCAGCAGAAGGGGTAGCCACTAATCCTGGTGAGTATTCTAAACGGTCGAAAAGAATGTCGTGTTCACTACCAACTTGATTAAGAGTATATAAAACTTCAATAAAGGGATTTTTACTATAGAGAATATTATTAACTTTTTCTGCTTGAGCAAATTCAGGGTCGCTAGTTTTTTCGTTTATTTGAGCAATTTTGTTTTCTAAATTTTTTAGTCCTTCTCTACTTTGATTTAATTCAATTTTATTGGCTGAGATATGATTAAATTGTGGAATGATGCCCCAGATAGATAAAGCGACAAAAAAAACAAAAAAGATGAGTGATAGAATCAAGTAGCGGCGATTATTAATGCCTTTAAATTCATTGGTAATTTGATTATAATTGTCAATATTGGTCATAATTTTATAATTCTATATTAACTTTAAGCTGATAGACGCCTTCACTATTGCGCATGAGGGAAAGTAATTCAACGTAATTGAACTTTTGATTATAAGTTTCATTTTGGACTAAATCAAGCAGTTGTTTGAGGGCAAAAACATTATTGCAAGCTAAGGTGACTTCAAGATTTTTGGTATAATAATCGTAACTAGTACTTTGGATGGCAGTGGTAGGGGTGGTAAAATAGTTGTAGTCATTAATTAAAGTGGTGGTGCCTTGCGACCTTTGAGCAATTAGTTCAGTGAGTTTTTGAATTTTTTGATAAAAAGCCAAATAATCTTTTTCTCGATTTTGATTGGCTTGAATAGTTTTTTCGAGATTTTGCTGATTGTTTTTAACTTGTTTAATTTGATTTTGATACCAATTATTGGTAAACCAAAGTGAGCCAAAAATAATCAAGACAATGATAGTAAGAACGATAACGACATAAAAAGATTTTTTATCTAACTTGTCTCTTTTCTTAAATTGTATTTGCTGTTTGGATAAAAAATTAATATCGTGATACATAATTAATTTCTTTTAATTAAGCCGGCAGCTACATGAAAAAGTAAGTGATCTTTTTCTGGTAGTGAGCCATTTAATTTTTTAAATACGTCTAAAGGTTGAATATCTAAATTAAGATTAGCGGCGAGTAATTCTGGAAAACCTGGCATAAGTGAACCGCCACCACAAATAAAAAGTTGGTTGATGGCTTCATAATTATTTTTTTTATTAAAGAAGGTAATAGTATGTTTGATGTCATTAAGGATGGTTTGGGCAATGGGAGCAATGGCGTTGGCAATTTTACCTTCGAAGTAATTGGTATTTAAACCATAAGCTTGTTTATATTCTTCTGCTTTTTCGAAAGGAAGATTGAAAGTGCTCATAAGAGCTCGAGTAATCATATTGCTGCCCGTTTGATGCGAAATGGCCAAATTAAGCTCATTGTTTTTCATGACGATAATGTCGATGCCACTAGCACCGAAGTTAACAATTAAACTGGCTGAATCGCTATTTTGCGCTGGAGCATGATGACGAATAGTCGCAATAGTATTAGTTTCTAGAACTGTGGGCTCTAAGCCTGCTTCTTTGTAAGCAGCTATGACATTGTCTAGGTTTTTTTGATTAATGCCGATTAAAAGAACTCGCATATTGGTAACGGCCTCATCTTTTTTGTCTGGACGAAAAAGAACTTGATAATTGAGGGCTAATTCTTCTTTGGGGATGGGAATATATTGTTGAGCTTGCCAATGAATAGAAGTGGCTAATTCAGTATCAGTGAGAGTAGGTATTTCGATGACTTGAGTAGAAGTAAAAGTTTCTGGCATGGCTAAATAAATATTTTTCTTAGGGATTTTGTGTTCATTAAAAATATTTTTGAGAGAATCACTCATGGATTTTATTTGACTACTATTATTCGGAACGGCAAAGCCATTTTTATTATCGGTGATAAGAGTTTGAGTAATTTCGCCGTTTTTATTGGTGACAATAATTTTAATTTTCGAAACACCAATGTCAATAGCGACTGTTTCTAGTTGATTTGAACTGCTCATAATTTTATTAGGCTTTAGAGCTGAGGGAGCTACTTGCCTACCTTTCTGATCTTAATTTATTGTTTAGTGATGCTGCCACCTCCGGCAAAGAGGGCAAAATCCATAATAGAAGGAGCAGCATTGTCGGTCGTTTGATATTGTTCGACGACTCTAACTTCATTGCCGCCTTCATTGCTAGCTGCGGCTCTAGTAGTGCTGATTAAACCGTCCATTTTGAGGTAAGTGCCTTGGAAGAGAACTTTGATGCGAAGTGTGCCGCTATTAATAGCAGTATTAATGAATCTATTTTTAAATCCGTTTGTGCCGGTTGAGGCTTCATCATATCCCACTAATGTACCTGTTGCTGGACAGCCTTTTCCTCTTATTGGGTAATAATTAACAGTATTACCATTGTAATGTCCAAGTAATAGAGCTGCATTACAAGCATTGTTTCCTATTTCCCAGAAAATGTCTTTCATTGTTCCATCAAGTTTGATTTCAACTGTTTCTCCAGCATTAAGATAAATACTTTGACCGTCAGTAGTATTGTCTTGTTTGGTGGCGACGGTATTATTTTGGGTGGGAGTAGTAATGGTTGTGTTTGTCGTTGGGCTTGCAAGATTGCTGGCAATATCTGCTTGACCAATGGCGCTTTCTAAAGCTTGTTGAGATTCACTTCTTTGGGTTTCTTGTGAAACTTGATCACTAACTCTGGTGGTGACGGAAACGCCAATGGCAAGTAAAACGGTAGTTAATAAGACGGCAGCAATGCCGATTTGGGCCGATTGGCTTGAAAATATCTTTTTCATATGTCTTCGATTTTAGAACAAAATCGAAGATTTGTCAATACTAAAAATGAAATTGCTTTAATTTGCTAATAATGACATTATATGTTATAATATGTGTCTAATTGTTATATTAGCTTAGTCGTGTTTAATTCATGGCGAATTGAATTCGACTGTTTTTTAAAATAATTCTATGGCGATGACTACGGAAAATCAAAAATGAGGAGGTGGAAATGATGACGT
>CAZMIQ010000100.1:0-3511 GCA_964566525.1 uncultured Pseudomonadales bacterium
CAGGAAAACTTCTTTTCCCCCAAGGACAAGACCAACTCATTTGTCTATTTTCACCTTTTTTCTCTAATTTCCATAAGGCAAAATCAGCTGGGTTTCTTTTCCCTTTTACTATTTCGACTCTTGCTCCTTCTTTCAGCGTTTCTACTTTTAAGTCAGCCAATTGTCCATAGTTGACCATTTTACTCGTGTCAAAATATAAGCCTTCTTCAGGAATTAAATAAGCATAGCCTTTTTTTTCCAACTCAATCGCAATTTTTAATTGTTGCTCAATATATTCACTTGCTCTAGTAATGACATCGGGTCTTAAATTACCCACTTCAGCTGACACATCATAAAAATACTGTTCGAATTTTCTGGCAATTTCAAAAACTGATTTATTATATTTTTTAGAACCTTTTTCCAATTTATCTTCGCCTTCATCTGCATCAGAAGTCATATGTCCTACATCTGTGACATTTTGAACAAATTTCACTTTATAGCCATCATATCTCAATGTCCGTACTAAAACATCATCCATCACATATTTTCTTAAATTTCCCAGATGAGCATAGTCATATGCGGTAATTCCGCAAGAATAAATTCCAATCTTTCCATCATCATGAGAATAAACCGGCTCAATTTTTTTTGTTAAAGTATTGAAAATTTTTAATTGCATATTGCCATTATCATATCACATCTTTTTAGCTTTTTTTTCTCAATTCATTGGGCCATTATTCCAGTTTTCGCCCCTGAATAAATCCATTTTATCAATATAAAAACCGCCTTCAAGCTTCACCGGAAAAATTCTTTGATTGTCAATTAGCCAATTCAAATCAGCAATCAGAGTCACTACATAGTAGTTATCAATTTCTTCCCCTCCTACTTCACCTTTTCTTAATTCCATTTTCACCCTTTCGCTTTTATTGCCCACTGCATCAATTAAACTCGGATTAGCTATTCGTAGTAACCACTTTTCTTCTTCATCCACAATATAATAGCTTCCACTTTCTCCGCCATCTAATGATAGAGGAGAATGAATTAATTTCTGACCTTGGTCTAATTGTAATAAAAAACTAAAACGGTTGTATGGCAAATCACAACCTTGATCGATCCCAGTCAAACTTATTAATTTCAAACAAGCCGTGTCAAAATTCTCTCGATCACCGATCACGATTTCTTTTTTAATTCCTTTTCCTGGCACAACAGTATATTTCAAATCAACTTCATTCGCCACTGCCATATTTTCTACTACGTCATAACCTTGAAATCTTTGAGTTTTAGTCTCAGTTTTAATATCTTTCTTTTCACTCAAAACTTGTTGTATGTCGGTGGTGATTTCTTTTTTCAAATCATTCCCTAACATTTCCTGCGTCAGTCTGGCAATCTCATCGTTTTTCGCCAGTTCAGTCGTTTTAAAAACTTGCTCTTCATCAATTCCGACCGAAAATAGCTGCCACTCAATTCCGGGATGATAATCCTTAAATAATAACTCTGACATCGCAAATGAATCTAGCAAATTACGATTAATATCAGCATTATCGTTTTCTGTTTTAGTTTGCGAATTAACTTCAAATCTCAAAAAGGCACTTTCCAAATTATCTTTATCGCCAAACTCAGCTCTGAAACCAGGATTAATAGTCACAAATAAGCTTCTACTTGCATCATTCGCTGGCAAAATGTCAGCATTGAGTAAAAAATTATTACGTATTTTTTCTGGCATAAATGGCAAACTCAAAAACCACTTACTAGATAAAGTGAAAAAAACCAGCCAGCTTATGACTATTACTATTGATATAATTATTACCTTTTTGCGCATGCCGGCATTATATCTTAATTTCATCAAAAATAAAAGATGCAATTTGTTCGTCTATGTTTTGCTTTTTTTTATAACTACTAGTATACAATTTGAGCTAGTCGTGGTAAAATAAGCTAATGGCACGACGCAAAAAAAACAAAAATCAAAAAACTAATCATTATGTTTGGAGCTCTGTCTCAGCAATTTTTTTATGCTTTTTATCAGTTATCTTCATTGCCTCATTTTTACGCCAAGGGCAACTCTTAGTCTTGCTTAATAATTTAATGACTATTAATTTTGGTGCTGGAGCTTTAATTATACCTTTTTTGTTTTTACACCTTGGCTTAATCTGTTTTCGCAGTACTTGGATTTGGTCGCGTTCAATTTTGTTTCTCGGTGGCTTGCTTTTGTTTATTGGTATCACTGGTCTCACTAGTGGTGGCACTGTGGGTGCTGCCGCCCACCTCGGTTTAATTCCACTTATCACTAAGCCAGGGACTATTCTTTTTTTTCTGAGTTTTATTGTGGCTGGTTTACTAGTTTTGTTTCAAGTTTCATTTCGTGATTTACTTAATTGGTGGAAAAAATTCTCCACTGAAATTCAAGTGAAAAAAGAAATGAATCGTTTTTCACAAGAAGAAGAGGTGGCTTTTATTGGGCAAGAAAATAATGTGGATGATTTACCAGACGAAAAAACAACGAAGAATTTCAGTATGCCCAATTTATTTGCCCAAAAAAGCTCTCAGTCATCATCGCCATCAGCGGAACCAGTCATTAACGATCATTCTCCAACTCAAAGTGAAGTTCAGGTAGTAAAAAACAATTTTGAAAAAATTGACTTATTAGGTGACATTAAAAAACCAGCTCCTACGGCAGATACTGATCAGGATCTTAGTCCAGCTGTCAAGAAACCATGGGTCTACCCAACTCTCAAATTGCTTGACGCCAGTGACGGCGGTGAAGCCGATCGGGGCGACACTTCTGCCAATGCTCAAATTATTGAAAATACTCTCGATTCATTTGGCATTCGAGCTAGAGTAGTTGAAATCAATCATGGTCCTTCAGTCACTCAGTATGCTCTAGAAATAGCCATGGGCACTAAACTTTCTAAAATCACTTCTTTAGCAACTGATCTTGCTCTCGCTTTAGCTGCTCCTACTGGGCAAATCCGAATTGAGGCTCCTATCGCCGGCAAATCATTAGTTGGCGTCGAGGTGCCTAATCGCCGAGCAGCTTTTGTGACTTTGAGAAAAATGCTTGGCAGTAATATTCTGAAAGAGCACCCTTCTAAACTAGCTGTCGCTATGGGGATTGACGTCAATGGTCGCCAAATTGTCGGTGATATTGCCAAAATGCCTCATGCCTTGATTGCTGGTGCCACTGGTAGCGGTAAGTCAGTGGGCATTAATAGTTTTCTTTGTTCTTTGCTTTTTCGTTGCTCACCAGAAGAACTTCGTTTAATTTTAGTCGATCCTAAGCGGGTTGAGCTTACCATGTACCAAGATATTCCTCATCTTTTATCCCCAGTGATTGTTGATGCTGGTAAAGTGGTCTCAGCCCTCAAGTGGGCTTGTGCTGAAATGGATCGTCGCTATCAACTTTTAGCTGATCATCAAGTTAGAAACATTAGTGGCTATAATGCTCTTCCAGACATCGAACGACTGTCTCATATTGTGATTGTAATTGATGAATTTGCCGACGTGATGATGTTTGCTCCCAATGATGTAGAAGAATCTG
>CAZMIQ010000101.1:0-3468 GCA_964566525.1 uncultured Pseudomonadales bacterium
TCAATCATAAAATCTTTCTAATTTAAAAATGTTGCCTCATGGGCAATTTCATTCTCTTTAATTAAATCGTCTTCATTTAAAACCATATTTTTTAACAATAATTGATATTCCTTTTTTAAATTTGTTTTTTGTAAAGTCGGACCATCAGTATTAATGGTAAATTTCACTCCAAATTCTTTTAGTTTTTGATAAATATTTTTCATTTGGTCGATCGAACTAATGACTTGAGTTTTCAAATTAGAAGTCGGGCACGTTTCTAGAATAATCTCATGTTCACGCAAATAATCAAGCAAATAAGGATCATTAATAGCCGCAATCCCGTGACCAAGTCTATGAGGTTTTAACTCTTTTACTACAGCCCACATTTCATCCACTCCAGTCGCCTCACCAGTATGAATAGTTACTCCTAGTCCAGCATCTTTTGCCTGTGCGACCAAATTTTTCAAATCTGCCGGCTTGAAGTTTCTAGAATAATCATTATAATCGATTGGTCCCGCTAGATCTATCCCCACAATTCCTCTTTTTTGATATTTAATCGCTTTCTTAACGATTGCTTCATTTTCTGCCAAAGAAAATCTTCGGTCCATGCATAAAATAAAACCAACTTTAATTGGATATTTTAGCATCGCTCTTTCCATCCCTTGTAAAGTAAAAACAATCAAATGATCCAAATCTATTTCCCCCTTACGTGATCTTAAAATTGGATTTCCCCGATATTCGACTAAGTCAATATTATTTTCTCGATAAGCGGTCATTGCTACTGCCTGAATCATCGTAAACATTGCCTCTGGACTTGATTGAATTCTTTCCAGCAAATCAAACATTCTCAAATAACTCTCATAATCAGTCGGCTTATCCAATGACACTAGATTTTCAAATTCCCAATAATCTTTAGTAGGTAATTTAATCCCTTGAGCATGGGCTAATTCCCACAAGACAGTTGGCGTCACGCACGATCCTAAGTGGACATGCAATTCTGCCAATTTCATTTTTTTCAAAAAATTAATTGAGGGATTTATTTTTATCTGTTCCATTTTCTGATTATATCGCAAAGTCAAAAAATAGTCAATTGGATGTTATAATTAGCTCCAAATATCAATCAAGGAAAGGCGATATGATTTTAATTATTGATTTTGGCTCACAGACCACTCACTTAATTAGTCAGAGACTAAACGATTTAGGCATTAGTACTCAAATTATCGAACCAGAAAACTTGTCTACCGCTTTCAATGAGCACATTAAAGGCATAATTCTATCAGGCGGACCTGCCAGCGTTTATAAAAATCACGCTCCCACCATTAGTCAATCACTCTTCGATTATCAAGTCCCCATTTTAGGCATCTGCTACGGCTGGCAATTAATTGCTCAGTTATTAGGCGGCAAAGTTTCCAAAAGCCAGTCAGAATACGGTTTAGTCAAATTACAAATTACTGAACCTGAACACTTATTTCTTGGTGTCAGTCCTGAGCTTACTGTGATTCAATCACATGGGGATAGTGTGATTGATTTACCAAGTGATTTTATCACCACCGCTCACACGGATATTTTGCTTCATGCAGCAGCTCGTCATCAAACTCGACCAATCTACGGTTTACAATTTCATCCAGAAGTCTCACATACTCAGCAAGGTAATGTCATTTTGCGTAATTTTGCTGTCAATCTCTGTGGCGAAAATATTACTAATCAAGAACTGAAAATTGAGGGTTTAATCGCCAGCCTGAAAGAAGAAATCAAAGCTGATTTAGTAATTGGGGCCATCTCAGGCGGCACTGATTCTACTGTCGCTGGAACTCTCATGGCTAAAGCCATCGGCAAACAGTTCATCCCAATTTTTATTGATAGTGGTCTCATGCGCTATGACGCCAAACTGAGAGTCGAACAAGATTTAGCTGATCTTTGGCAATTAAAACCCATTATTATTGATGCCAGAGATGTTTTTTTACAAAAACTCAAAGGAGTCATTGATCCAGAGCAAAAACGCAAAGTCATTGGCCAATTATATATTGATTTGTTCGAGAGAGAAATGAAAGCGTATCAAGGAAAAGTCAAGTATCTACTTCAAGGCACTACTTATGCCGATGTCGTTGAATCTCGCCATGGCAAACACACAGCTTTAATTAAAAGTCATCATAATGTTGGCGGTTTGCCAGCGAAAATGAAATTAAAACTAATTGAGCCTCTCAGACATTTATACACTAATCAAGTTAGAGCTTTAGGTTTGAAATTAAATATTCCTCGTGATTTAGTTTTCCAGCAACCTTTCCCAGGGCCAGGCCACGCAGTCAGAATTTTAGGTGAAGTTACTCCAGAAAAATTAGTCAAACAAGTCCAAGCTGATCAAATAGTTGTCGAAGAACTGAAAAAAGCTCAATTATATGAAGAAATTTTTCAAAGTTGGTCAATTGTTACTAATGCTCAGAGCACCGCTGTCAAAGGTGATGGAAGATTTTTCGGCGATGTTATTGCGCTTAGAGTTGTTAATAGTCAAGATCGCATGACTGCCCAATGGGCTAAATTACCTTATGAAGTCTTAGACAATATTGCCCAAAGAATTGTTAATGAAGTTCCCAATGTTTCCAGAGTGGTTTATGACATTACTAACAAACCACCAGCTACGATGGAGTGGGAATAATTTTTAACTCAGTTCCAATTATTCATTTATTATTTCAATCGCCATGCCATTAATCAGCGCTTTTGTTACTTTTTTGATGGCTGATTGCAGTATTCGATGGAAAGTACTTTGTGAAATATTCATTTTTTTCGCACAGCTAATTTGATCCAATTCTTCCATTCCTTTTAATCTTAGTGCTTCAATTTCTTCAGCCGATAAAGCCATCACTTCCAAGCTACACAAAGGCACTCCTCTAGGTTTGAAATAAGTAATTTTCGGATCGAAGCTAATTAAACATTCGGCTTTTTTTCTCGGCATATTTATAATTGTATCATTATTTTTAACAAAAAAAAGATGACTAAAATTAATTTAGCCATCTATAATCAAAACTTTATTCCTTTAAAGCTGCGATTTCTTCGTTAATGGTCGCTAATTCTTCTTCCAATACCATTTTTTCCTCTTCTAGAGCTGCCAATTCATTTTTTTTAGAAAAAAATCTACTTCTCATTCCCCAGCCCATTCCCATACCACCGCGACCATAACCACCAGCATAAGCTCCCATACCACATGGACCAAAACCTCTACCAGTGCGTGGACCTTGTCCTCTTGGACCAGTGCCATCATATCTTGGCATATCTTCCTTTCTAATTAATAATTTCTAACTATCTTTATAATTGAATATATATTCAATTATACAACTTATTTAAGTAATGTCAAGTACTAATTTTATGGTATAGATAAACTGAGTTTAATGGTAAAATACCTGTTATTGTCATGATTTTTAATAAAAAAATTTTACAGCTAGCAACTTCAGTTTTAATACCTTTACTTATAGTGATTATAGTCATCATTCCTTT
>CAZMIQ010000102.1:0-3396 GCA_964566525.1 uncultured Pseudomonadales bacterium
CAGCTCCCAGTTCAAATGCAGAAGCGAACGCTTCTAGAGTATTTTCTGGATAATCACGAGTGTTTCCACGATGAGCAATAAGAAGAGGCTTAACAGGTTTTAACTCAATCGCAAACACACCATTTTTCGCAATCGCCTCTTTATAACCAGTTATTGAATGTATTGAGTCAATCCCTCCAACTACATCTTTTCCACTGGAAAGTGTTCTCTTTGTACCCTCGGTTTCAAGTAATTCTCGAGCAGTTTTATAATGGCGAACATCTACAACACGCACTTCTAGCGATTCTTCAGTTGTATTGTTAATAAATCGAATAACATCACCGCCGTGAATTTGGAAATAGTCAAAATCTGAACAATCATTATTAGCACGAACCTCAATTGATTTGGTGCCACACTTGATAGCTTGCCAAGGTCGATCATTTAGATCGAGGACATGAATTTTATTAGTATTGTTTTTCATATTTTTACCTTATTTATCACTATATCAATTTACAAAATCAATTAACAAAAAACGGACTTGTCCAAGCCATGTGACCATCGGCCTGAGTGATCTTGGTAAAAAACTGATGTTGTTTTTTTAGTTTTATTGGAATGTTTAACTCAATAAGCTTATTAGATTCACTAATTCCCACCCTAGAAATCTCCAGTTTCGCATCTAAGCCTGGAAATTTTAAAACTACAGCTTCCTGAGTAAGACTACCAACTTTGAGTTTAATATCTTTTCCATTAATTTGAGCCACCAATTCATCACCAAAGTTATCACTTCTGATGACCAATCCTTGAACACCCCCGGTTGTTGCGCCAGAAAAAACAATTTCATTATTATCTGCTTTAATTTTATGATCAGGGTTAAAGAAATTTATTTTCCGGACTATTATGGCTTTCTTTTTTGTTTTAATGGAACCCCGCCAATTAATTTTTCTATTTCTACCCTTAACGGCCGAGCCCTGCCATAGAATTTTAACTCCGTTTTTTCTGTTATCTATTTCGATATCAGGAAACCACTGGTGAATGACCTTTTTTCCATCAAAAACTTCAATTTTTTCCACACAATTGGTTCCGACGGTTTTTAATTGAAGTTCAGCAGATTGATTATCTGTCACAATTTCATCGCCCATTAAGAATTTTTGATCTGCCACGATCAGCTTTTGGTCAATAAAAATTCTAGCTCCAGTTGTGGCATAACAATGCCGATTTTGCAGAGCCTCAAAAATACTTTTTCTGGTTAATTTATCTGCCAAAATACAGGTTAAACCACCATAATTATTAAATTCACTTAATCCGGGGTAGCTAGAACCAACTCGTCCGTCGTGACCATCACTATTAGCTACTACGCCTACCTTCATATTTTTGGCTAAAGCTTCAAATAATATCCACTCGAATGTACCCCAAACTGAATGAACCTCAACCAATTTTTCTAACCTTTCATTGTGGTTGACAAGCTCAGCATATCTGCCACCCACATGGGCAATCACGATGGCCTTTTTATTTTTAAGTTTTTGGAATAAGTCTTTAACTGTTGGAGCATCGGTATCAAGATCAGAGAAGTCATCGACCAGAGCGTGAGATGATCTAAATATTTTTTCACCATCGTTAAAAAATAAAACATTGCGATCACCACCCTTTGATGAATTACCCGACCACTCATAGCCAGGAAAAACGACAAACTGGCCATCTTTTGTTAATCTTTTTGCCAATTGATTGATTTTTTTCCAAAAATGCTGACTAATTTGAAAATCATTACCTTGGTGAGCCGAAACGTCCAACAAACTTAAATTTTTAGCAAAGTCGAAGTATTCCTCAATGGTACCTGAGCCAACGGTTTCAACTGTTTGACCATGCAGATCAGCCCAGAAGTGGTTAATACCTTTTTTTTGACCGACAGTTGGATTAGAAGTAAAAGTTTTATTTCTAAATCTTGCTTTAACGAAACCAACTTGATCGCCAATTTTTGCAGTCACCATCGCTCTGCCATTTTGAAGCATAACCTTTTTTGGCAATTCAGAAAAAATCCTATTTTCCAATATAGTTATTGATTCATTAGAGAAAGTGCAAGGGTTACCCCATTTATCTTCCAACTTAAATAGTAATTTAAATTTCTCCCTTGTTTTTACCAGCGTAGGGGCAATTATGACCAATTTTTCTGGTTTATCCGGAACTATTTCAAGATTTATAATTTCAGGTAACTCAATAAAATTATTGGTTGCAAAAGGGTCGACCAAAATTTTGATACCAAATTTTTTTTCGGTGAAGGTTTGGATATGCCAATTATGAAAATTAATTGTAATTTTTTCACCTGCTGAGGAATGGGCGTTTTTCAGAATCAGCTGCATACCCTTGCACCAAGGTCGAGTGTGTAACTTCCCAGGAAAACCAGTTGCTGCCGAAACAGGTATGATTTTTAACTCTTTGTTTGAACAAGTAAAAGAGACAAAGTTATCTGCTCCGGGATGGCTAAATTGTGGCGTACCAGCATCGGTGACAATGCGGAATAAAATTTTAATGGATCCGGAATCATCAATCCCAGCCTCACCCACGGTGTAGGTGAGGCTGCAATTTAGTTTTGATCCAGCCACGACTGCCTTTTTTATTGAGAAAGCAGCTGAGCCGATTTTTGAACTGTATGTAGCTTGAAAATTTTGCATAGTAATTTATTTAGCAAGAATTTGTCCGGCTAAAATCTCCATTCTTTTGTAGACATCGAGTGCAGTTTTAATTTTTTGTTTTACAATAATTTCCTCTGCCAACGTGAGTTTATGCTCTGATTTTATAGGCTTCCACTCCAAACCACCTCTGCCTCCATGTTTTGGACTTAAGCTACCTTGAATCCAAGCATTGGGAGGTACATCGTATTTAACAATGTTTCCTTGCCAGTAGGGGTCATCATCGTCTCCCCAATTAATAATGTTTTCATTAAAAGGCAAACCAACAATATTTAGGATTCTGGCTAGTGTTTTAGCCGAGCCAAAGTCACGCAAAAACTCATGGATGTATGGTATGACCAAAATATTTCTTTCCTTGGCTTCTTGAACCATTTGTTCGACCTTTTGAAAACTAAAGTTAAAGCTTTCAAAAGGAAAATTACTGATTTCCCAGCCCCACATCCTTTTCCAACTTGCTACAACATCTAGAGGGTCTCTAAAAGTGGGAATGAAGAACATTTTTTCTGGCGGTACGCCCGCTTCCAAGAGAAGCTGCATTGATTCCATCCATTCTCCTGGGTTATTAACATCCGGACCAATAGTTTCTTTTACCAGCTGAACTCCGGAACCTAATTCAAGCTCGTTTTTTAGAAAAGTAAGTGGTGTAGAAGGAGCTAGCTCAAGTTGTTCTAAAACAAGCCTTCTGGCAATAGCTTTAATTGGCTGGATGTGACGAGTTATTGGTTGTTCAGTT
>CAZMIQ010000103.1:0-3342 GCA_964566525.1 uncultured Pseudomonadales bacterium
AAAATAAATCTCGTATTTTTACGATTTCAGTCCGATTTTTCGATTGTGCAATACTGACTAAAAATATACAAAAAAAAGAGAGCACGACTAGTGCTCTCTGATTATTAAAAATTTAATTAAGAGAGAATTTTTTTGCCAAAATTCCGATTAGACTCATAAAGTTAATTGGCTTGGCAATAAATTCATCCATGCCCGCGTCAAAACACATTTCTCTTTCTTCCAAACTAGATCTAGCAGTTAGAGCTACGATGTATGACGATGAGGTATTATCTAACTCATGTTTTCTAATTGCTTTGGTTACCTCAAGACCATTTAATTCAGGCATTTGAATGTCCATAAAAATTATCTCAAATGGATAATGTTTTTTATAACAATCAATTGCCTCAAGGCCATTGGCAGCAGTATAAATTTGGCTATTTGGTAGAATTTTTCTTATCATCTTCAACAAAATTGACAAATTGAATTCGTTATCATCGGCAATTAAGATTTTGATTTTTTTATTGAAAATTGAATTTGAAAAATTTGGCTGTTGATTGAAAAACATGTTGATTTCACTTTCGTTAAGTAGCTGAAAAAGTTCGGTAACTTTTAAAGGCCGACTAATACTTTTCTTTCTTTCATCGACTTGATAATTTTTATATTCTTCACTTTCATCTTCGAAAATTAAAACTTTAATATTAGGCAAAGCTTCAAAATAATGAGCATTGTGTTCTAATAAATTTAAATAACTTCGACTGACAATCAGCAGTTGATAAATATAACTATCAAGCTCTTGTTTAAGGTCTGCGATATTAAAACAAATGCTATTTTTAATTCCCCAAAAACTTAAATAGGTTTGAATTAGTTGGCTTTCTGAAAAATTTTGGGTTGAAATTAGGGCATTGGGGTAAAAATGATAGTTGAGTTTTTTTAGAGAATGATAGTGATGATATTGAGAAGTGAGAGAAAAAGTGAAAGTTGATCCTTGGTTGATTTCGCTATTAACCTTGATTATTCCGCCCATTTTTTTGACAATTTGTTGCGCAATAGACAAACCAAGTCCAGTACCGCCGTATTTCTTACTAGTACTAATATCAGCTTGCATGAATGGCTCAAAAATTTCTAGTTGTTTGCTTGGGTCAATGCCAATACCAGTATCGCTAACTTGGAATTTAAAAATTCCAGTTTGATCTTCTTGAGGCTGAAAATCAATAGTTAACTTTACTTCTCCTTGACTAGTAAATTTAATTGCGTTAGAAATCAAATTAATTAAAACTTGCTTGAGTTTTACTTCATCAAAATATCCCAATGGTAAATTTGGTGGAGTGTATAAAATCAAGGAAAGTTTTTTTTCGATTATTTGAGGTTTAAAAATGGTCACAACTCTTTCTGCAAGCTCAATTAAGTTTATTTCTTGTGGTTGCAGTTCTAAATGTCCTGCTTCAATTTTGGTTAAGCTGAGAATATTTTCTATTATGTGTAATAAGGTGTGAGAACATTCAACAATATTTTCAATATACTCTCGATGAATGTTGGACAAGGTGTTGTCTTCAAGTAATAGTTGAGCAAATCCAAGAACTCCGTTAAGTGGAGTTCTTAATTCATGGTTCATATTGGCCATGAAATTTGATTTTGCCTGACTAGCTTCTTCGGCTTTTTGCTTGGCTTCTGCTAATAATTTTTGTTCTGTTTTGATGCGAGTAATATCTCTAGCAGCACAAACAAAGCATTCAATTTCTTGTAAATGATTGGTTATTGGCGAAACTATCATATCGTAATAATAAATCTCTTTTGCCATAACTAAGTCATATTCAAATCTTTGGACTTGCTTAGTGTTTTTGACTTTTATTAAATTATTGTAAATAATTTCCTTTTGTTTTTCTGGTATATTAATACTAAGCAGATGTTGGTCAATGAACTCTGACTCCGACATATATATTTTTTGGTTTTTCCCTTGATAAAATCTAGTAATTACAAAATTAGAATCAATAATAAACACCAAGTCGCTCATATTTTGCAAAACTAATTCTAAGTCATGTTGGTTCATAAAAATAACCTCCCTGTAATTAAAATTTTAAAGAGCAAATGCAACCAGCTCAAATAATCAGCATAAAGATAATTAGCTAGAGCAATCTAATAATTATATAATATGAGTCAAATATGAATCTTAATAAGAAATTTATTGCAAAAAGACAAAACTCATAATAATAGGTAGAGTAAAAACAGATAAAATAGTACTGATTAAAACTAATTCGCTAGCTTCTATTTTGTTACCGCGATACTTTTCAGCGAAAATTGCCAATGAAGTCGCGGTAGGGAGAGCCATAATCATGGTATACATTTGGATAATGGTATTTTCCATACGAAAAAAAATTAAAATTAAATATGAAATAGTGGGCATAAGTAATAATTGCAATAAGCAAGTAATAAAAAGCTGTTTTTTTCTAATAACAGCCCACCAATTACTGACTTGTGAGAGCATGAAACCAATACATAAAAGTGACATAGGGGTAGTGAGACTGCTTAAAAAAGTGATAGTTTTATTTAAATACTCTGGCGTCTGCCACGAATTAAGAAAAAATATTAATCCAAGAATTACAGCAATAATGTTAGGATTTAAAAAGATTTCTTTGATGTTTTTCAGTGATAATTTTTGTTCGAATAGCCAAACTCCATAGCTAAATAAAAACAAATTAAAAACTAGCATTAAACCAGAATAAATAATCATGTTTTCGGCGCCAAAAACTGATAAAGTTAATGGATAACCTAAAAAACTGGCATTATTGAAAATATAGGCAAATTGGTGTTGAAAATAGTATTGATCAAGTTTTTTTCGTCTAAAAAGGATAATTGAGGCTAAAATACCTAAAATTAAGACAATAAATGCCCCAAAAACGGCTTGTAGAAAGATATTGAGACTACTTTTATCAAAATAGTTGGGAAAAGCGATAAAGAGGGCACAGGGCATAGCAACGGTTAAAAGTAAATTGGCCATGACTTTATTGGCTGCTTCATTAATGATTTTTCTCTTACCGAGGATAAAACCTAAAAAAATGATCAAAACAACTGCTCCTAAACTGTGATAAAAAATATTGAGTGGATTGGACATGAGAGTATTATATCAATAATAAAATATTTTTCAACCAGAATGACTATTTGTACATTTTAATCACTCCCCCACCTCATTTACCCGATTGTCACTAGCTAAAATAAAGTAATTAAAGTCACGACGGTGGTTGGTTTGGTGAATGGGAAAGAAAAAAGATAAATTATGGTCAATAGTGGTGGCTTCCATTTGATCTAAATCGGTGATTTTTAACTTTTGGGGACCGGAGAAAGTGTGATTATCTTTGGAGGCGCGAA
>CAZMIQ010000104.1:0-3332 GCA_964566525.1 uncultured Pseudomonadales bacterium
TAATTTTAAAGCAAAAACAAAGGTAAAAAACCAACACAAAATTACCCTTAACCCTTTAGACATAAAAATAATAAGTTAATTGATGCCTGATTTTAACATATAAGTGATTTGATTACAATAGGTAATGTTATGTTGTTTAACCTAAGTTAGATTATTTTCAATTTTAAAATTGAAGAAATTCGATTAACTAAAAATTAGTGATTGACTTTTATTAATTTTCTTATAAAATACTCTTTATGCAAAATAAGAAAAAACTCTATATTGTCATTGGGACAATAATCACTTTATTAATAATTGGTGCGGTAGTTTATGCTTTAATGAGCAAAAATAAGTCTGAGACTGAGCTAGAAACAGTAACTGAAGAGCCCGCCCCAGTTAAGAAAAAAAGAATTAGTGCCCCGCAAAATACTATCCCAGCAGAACAAAGACCGGTAGTAACTTTGAAACCATTTACTAAGGCTGGTGGCAGATTTGTGAGCATTATCGTTAGTCAACAATCAATTCCAGCTGAAAGAGCAGAATATGAAATTGTTTATAATGTGATTGGGGCGAGTGCGGTTGACGCGAGTGGTAAAACTATTAAAACTCCAGCTGGCGAAGAAGAGGGCGGCATGCAGGCTTTTGCTGGTGAATTGGATTTAAATAATTTGCCGACTAAAACTGAAAACCGCTTCGGTACTTGTAGTGCTGGTGGTGCTTGTATTAATAATAGCGTCTCAGGTGGTATGTTAGTGCTCAACTTTGATGCTAGTGAAAAATATGGTATGACTGGCAAATGGACTTATTTCGAAAATGGTAATAAAGCCAGCCAAACAGAAGATGAAGCTTTTACTTTGGAAAGTAGTGAATTAGCCAAAGCTAAAGACTATATTATTATGGAAGTGGTGGGCTTACCAGCAGGTTTAGAAAAAGCGGTAGCGACAAAGCCAGATGGTGGGAAAGATAATGGTTTTAATTTAGTAGCTTATCAAATTAATTTTTCTAATACCTTAGCTGCGACCACTGCAAAAGCGAGCTTTACTCAAGCTGGTGCTAATGATCAATTAGCCGTTTGGGATGGAGTTAAATGGACTGAATACAAGACTGATGAGGAATTACCATTAGCTGATGGCAATATTTATGCGTTGATAAAAGAGTAAAATTATCAAAAATTTAAGTTTAAAGGCAGTCATACAAATGGCTGTTTTTTATAAATTAAATATATCTTGATAGACTTGATAAATATCGCCGGCTCCAAGAGTTAAAAAAATATCTCCTGACTGTAATTCAGTCTGAAGGTAAGTTTTTAAATTAGCTAAAGTATGTAGATTCTTAGCTTGTAAATGAGGAAATTGATTATTAATAGCGTCGCACAGAAGAGTGGAATTGATACTATCGTCCCATTTTTCTCTGGCTGAGGGAAAAATGTCAATCATAACTAAATGGCTACAGTGAGCAAATGCTTGAATAAATTGTTTAAATAATTGCTTGGTGCGACTAAAAGTATGAGATTGAAAAGCTACCACTACTCGTCTATTAGGATACCATTGCTGAATAGCGTCAATCGCGGAAGCAATTTCTGCTGGATGATGAGCATAATCATCCCAACACTCTATACCTTGATAGTTGCCTAAATACTCAAAACGTCTCTTGACTGAGCGATAAAGGGTAAAAATTTCAAGCATTTTCTTGGCGGATAAGCCGATAAGTTCGCCACAAGCATAGGCTGCCAAAGCATTAAGTTGATTGAATTTACCAGGTAAATTCAAAGGTATAGAGCGAACTGATAATTGATAATCATTATGAGCTTGCTCACCATAAGAAATTAATTTAATGTCTGTGCGAGAATTAAGTAATTTTTTGGCTAAAGTTAATAATTCATCGTCATCACCATTGATGATTAAAGTGCCGTTTGGCTTAATTTGAGAGAAAAAATCATAATAAATCTTTTTGGTGTGATTGAAATCTTGATAAACGTCTGGATGATCATATCTCAGGCTAGTGCAGATAGTAATCTGAGGATGCAAATAGCTAAAACGTGGCACAATTGGTTCTCCAGCTACATAACTAGCAGGATCTTCGATGTATTCGTCGGCTTCGGCAATAAAATATTGACTCGTGGGTGAAAAAAAACCGGTTTTTTGTAAACCAATGATTTCACCAACACCAACACTATAACTTTGTGGTTCGGTTTTGGCAGTCAAAAAAGCCAGCATACCAGAAATAGTAGATTTGCCGCCAACTCCGCAAATAGCTATACCTTTTTTTTGAGCAAAAAGCATGCCTAAGGCTTGGGCGTGTGAATAAACGAGCAAACCTTGCTCTTTAGCTTTGACAACTTGTGGATTAAGTGAGCCACCATTAGCACCAGAATAAATCACCACTTGAGTATGAGCTGGTAAAGAATGATTGAAGCCTTGATTAATTTGTAAAGATAGTTGATCGAGTGTTTTTTTGGTGGGAAAGTCTTCGGCAACATCGCTGCCAGTGATATTTTTACCTAAATCTGAAAGACAACAAGCCATGGCAGTCATGGCCACGCCTTTAATCCCCACTAAATAAAAATATTGTTGTGTTAACATGATTGGAGTTTCTTAATAATTTTTTTGGCCCCAGCAATATCATTCCATGGTTGTTCGTGATAGCCGTCATAACACATGCTCTGCTCGTGACCTTTGCCAAAAATCGCAATAGTATTACCGTTTTTACCATAATGAGTGAGAGCGTAAGAAAGGGCTTTTTCTCGATTAGGAATGGAAATTATACGGCGATGATGAGGGGCGATATCCTCTTTCATTTGTCTGATGATTGACCAAATATTTTCGGTGCGTGGGTCTTCAGCAGTAAAAATAGCGAGATCACAGTTTTCAGCTAAAATTTTTCCCATGGATGGTCTTTTACTTTTATCTCTTAAGCCGGCACAACCAACTAAACCAATGAATTTAGTCTCTTTTTTAACATAATTTTTTTTAATATTGACTAAGGCGGCTTTTAAGGCTTGGGGCGTGTGAGCAAAATCAACAATCATAGTGCAATTTAAATCATTTGGGACTAATTCCATTCGACCCTGAGGTAGAGAAAAATTTTCAATTCCTTTCACTAATTGCTTATCGCTACAACCTAAAAATTTAGCAATGGTAATGGCTAAATGAGCATTGAGTCGGTTATAGTCTTCTTTTAATTGGTGACGAATGGCTTTTTCTAATTCGGCACTAAAGCGACTTTTCTTACTATAATTAAGGATTTTTGTTTTATGACTTAAAGTTTTTTTAATAATCGTATAGCCACTCTGGTCTTCATTAATGACGGCGACGGGACTAGATTGAAGAATAAGCATTTTAGCCTGAAGATAA
>CAZMIQ010000105.1:0-3310 GCA_964566525.1 uncultured Pseudomonadales bacterium
ATTCGAAGTAAATTAAACAATTTGTTTATAAAAAACATGATTAAACAAATTTATGAAGAATATTTAAAAAAATTAACAACATCCCCATGCCCCACCTCCTCGAATCCCACATAGAACAAAACCTAATCGACCTCCTTTTAAATCAAGGCTATTTATACTTCTTCGGACCAGATATCGCCCCATATTCCACCAATCAAAAAAGGGAAAGCTTCAATTCTCCCCTTCTCGAAACTCATCTCAAAGAATCCCTAAAACGCCTAAATCCCGATATCCCCGAATCCGCCAGGCACGAAGCTTATCAAAAAATCACTCATCTTGGTTCAAATGATTTGATGGAAAACAACGAATTATTCCATAAAATGCTCACAGACGGAGTATCCGTTGAATATTTCAAAAATGGCATTACAAAAGGAATATCGGTCAAACTAATAGACATCGAAAATATCGAAAACAACGAATTCATCGCCGTTAATCAATTTGTTCTCAAAGAAAACAACACAGAAAAAAGACTCGACCTCGTACTTTTCATAAACGGACTTCCCTTAGTTGTAATAGAGCTAAAAAATCCTTCCGACGAAAAAGCCACACTTCAAAGAGCATTCACGCAAATTCAAAACTACAAAAAAGCCACACCTGGTATTTTTTACTACAATTCAATTTGCATTATTTCCGATGGAATCGACGCAAAAACATCAAGCCTTTCAGCTCCATTTTCAAGATTTTTGGCATGGAAATCCCCTATCAAAGAAGAAAACGGCAAAATTCCCGAAATGCGAATTATGGCGGAAAGGATGTTGAATAAAAAAGATCTTCTCAATTTAATTCGATACAACACGGTTTTTGAAAAAGAAGAAATAAAAGATGAAAAAACAGGCACACTTTCAATCGTAAAAATAAAAAAAATTGCCGCCTATCATCAATATTACGCAGTACAAAAAGCGATAAACGCAACACTCAAAGCAAGCCACGAAACCGCAGGAAATCGAAAAGCCGGAATTGTTTGGCATACGCAAGGATCCGGGAAATCCCTCTCAATGGTTTTCTATGTGGGACAAATCGTGATCAACCCGTCTATGAAAAACCCGACAATCGTAATACTCACAGATAGAAACGATCTGGACGATCAACTTTTCGAAACATTTGGAAACTGCATTGATTTACTCAGACAAACACCAGTTCAAGCGGAAAACAGAAAACATCTAAAAGAACTTTTAAAAGTCGCAGGAGGTGGAATAATTTTTACAACCATTCAAAAATTCTCACCCGAAGAAGGAAATATTTATGAAAAATTATCAGACAGAACAAATATAGTCGTTCTCGCAGATGAAGCACACAGAAGCCAATACGGATTTAAAGGACGAGAAATTGAAACGGAAAAAGGCTCGGAAATCAGATATGGAAATGCAAAATATTTAAGAGATGCCATCCCCAATGCCACATTTATGGGCTTTACAGGCACTCCGATTGAAAAAGAAGATAAATCCACAAGAGGAGTTTTTGGAAATGAAATTGATATTTACGACATAAAACAAGCTGTTGACGATGGTGCAACCGTTCCAATCAGTTATGAAAGCCGATTGGTTAAAATAAAATTTAATAAAGAAGTTGCGGAGCAAATCGATTACGCAATTGATGAAATAGAAGATGCAACAGACGAACAAAAAGAAAAAGCAAAACAAAAAAACGCACAAATAGATGCAATAATCGGACACCCCGACAGGCTCAAAGACATCGCAAACGATATAGTAAATCACTTTGAAGCAAGGCAAAAAGTATTTGAAGGAAAAGCGATTGTCGTTTGTATGACAAGACAAATTGCGGTGAATTTATATGAAGAAATTGTCAAATTAAAACCTGATTGGTACTCCGATAAATTATTGGAAGGAAAAATAAAAATTGTTATGACAAGTGCAAGCGATGATCCGGAAAGTTTTCAATCCCATAAAACGACAAAGTTTGACCGAAAAAAACTAGCTGCAAGAATCAAAGACATAAAGGATCCGTTAAAAATGGTTATCGTTCAATCAATGTGGCTCACAGGATTTGATGTTCCATGTTTGCACACGATGTACATTGATAAAAAAATGCAGGGAGCAAATTTAATGCAAGCAATCGCTCGTGTAAATCGGGTTTACAAAGACAAACCGGGAGGACTGATTGTTGATTATATCGGAATCGGTCAAGATTTGAGAAACGCAATGGGCGTATATATTCAAAGCGGAGGAAGTGGCGAAGCGGTAATTGATATGGCGGAAATTATTTCAGGAATGAAAACAAAATTTGAAATAGTCGAACAAATGTTTCACGGCTTTAAATACAAAAATTATTTCAAAGCGGACACAAAAGAAAAACTTCAAATTCTACTCGATGCCACAAACTTTATTTTAAAAGATGAAAAACTCAAAAATCGATTTTTAAACGAGATAATGTCATTGTCAAAATTATATGCAATGGCGGTTCCAAGCTTTGAATCGGAACAAATAAGAGATGATGTTGCATTTTTCCAAGCCATAAAAGCAAGAATTGGAAAATTCACACCAAGTGAAGGAAAATCCGACAGAGAAGTTGAAACAGCCATTAGACAAATTGTTGAAGATGCACTCTCCAGCGATGGTGTTATTGATGTTTTTCAAGCCGCAGGATTAAAAAAACCGACACTGGATATTTTATCGGAAGATTTTCTTTTGGAAGTAAAAAATATGGATCAAAAAAATATTGCCTTTGAATTATTAAAAAAATTACTTAGTGAAGAAATAAAAACACGAAAAAGAAAAAACCTTGTACAAGGACGAAAATTTTCCGAAATGCTGGAAAATGTGATTAAAAGGTATCACAACAACCAAATAGACACTGCACAAGTCATTCAAGAATTATCGGACATCGCCCGAGAAATGAAATTGGAAGATAAAAAAGCAAAAGATTTAGGACTCACTCCTGAAGAATTCGCCTTTTACACAGTTCTTTCAGAAAACGAATCAACCAAATTTCTAGAAGATCACAAAATGAAAGAATTAATCCATGTTATCGTTGATGTTATTAGAAAAAATGCAACCGTCGATTGGGAAAAACGAGAAGATGTCCGTGCAAAACTCCGCCTCACAGTCAAAAAAATCCTTATGCGTTACGGCTACCCACCCGACCTCGCCAGAATCGAAGCCGACCGCGTCCTCGAACAAAGCGAATTATTGGCTTATGAATTAACGAATTAAAAAACAATAATCAACATCTTTTCCTTGAAATAACTAATTATTGATAATACATTAAAAACAACAATATAATAATATAAACAAATGAAAAAAACATTACTACT
>CAZMIQ010000106.1:0-3295 GCA_964566525.1 uncultured Pseudomonadales bacterium
AAGATAGTGTGGAAGCAGTACTCATTCAAGCTGGTTATGGCGATGTGGCGAAGGGTTATATTCTTTATCGTAAGCAAAGAGAAAAAATTCGTAATATGAAGTCAACGATTCTTAATTATAAGGAGATAGTTGATAATTATGTGGATGTTAAAGATTGGCGGGTAAAAGAAAATTCTACTGTCACTTATTCGGTTGGTGGTTTAATTTTAAGTAATTCGGGAGC
Source organism: uncultured Pseudomonadales bacterium (assembly GCA_964566525.1). Taxonomy (GTDB): domain Bacteria; phylum Patescibacteriota; class Microgenomatia; order UBA1400; family PJMF01; genus CAZMIQ01. The sequence goes on from CAZMIQ010000106.1 coordinate 224, forward strand.
AATTACGGCTAATTATTGGTTGTCAGAAATTTATGATGACGAAATTGGCAATGCCCATAAAAATGCTGATTTACATTTACATGATTTGTCGATGTTAACTGGCTATTGTGCTGGTTGGTCATTAAAACAATTAATTATGGAAGGTTTAGGTGGCATTGAAGGTAAAATTACTTCAGCTCCTGCCAGTCATTTAGCGACTTTATGTAATCAAATGGTTAATTTCTTAGGCATTATGCAGAATGAGTGGGCTGGCGCTCAAGCTTTTTCTTCTTTTGACACTTATTTGGCGCCTTTTGTGAAGGTGGATAATTTATCTTACAATGAGGTTAAAAAAGCGATAGAATCATTTATTTATGGAGTAAATATTCCTAGCCGTTGGGGGACGCAAGCGCCGTTTTCCAATATTACTTTAGATTGGACAGTGCCGAATGATTTGGCGGAATTAAATGCGATTGTAGGTGGAAAAGAAATGGATTTCAAATATAAAGATTGTGTGAAAGAAATGGGAATGATTAATAAAGCTTTTATTGAAATTATGATTGAGGGTGATGCTAATGGACGAGGTTTTCAATATCCAATTCCCACTTATTCAATTACGAAGGATTTCGATTGGTCAGAGACGGAAAATAATAAATTGCTTTTTGAAATGACGGCTAAATATGGCACTCCATATTTTTCTAATTATATTAATAGCGATATGGAGCCGAGCGATGTGCGGAGCATGTGTTGTCGACTACGCTTAGATTTGAGAGAATTGCGAAAAAAGAACGGTGGTTTCTTTGGTAGCGGTGAAAGCACTGGCTCGATTGGCGTAGTGACGATTAATTTACCGAGAATTGCTTATTTAGCCAAAGATGAAAAAGATTTTTATCAGCGTTTAAATAAGCAAATGGACATTGCTGCTCGTTCGCTTGACACCAAGAGAAAAGTCATTAATAAGTTTTTAGAGGAAGGCTTATATCCTTATACCAAGAGATATTTAGGTACTTTCGAGCAACATTTTTCCACAATTGGTTTAATTGGGATGAATGAAGCGGGGTTAAATGCGCAGTGGTTGAAAGCTGATTTAACTGACAAAAAGGTGCAAACTTTTGCTAAAGAAGTGTTAAATCATATGAGAGAACGTTTGGCTGATTATCAGCAAAAATATGGGAGCTTATTTAATTTAGAGGCAACTCCAGCCGAATCAACCACTTATCGTTTTGCCAAGCATGATAAAGAGAGATATCCTGATATTATTACCGCGGCTGAGAAAAACGGAACACCTTATTACACTAATAGTTCGCATTTGCCGGTGAGTTTTACCGATGATATTTTCGAAGCTTTATCAATTCAAGACGAATTGCAAACGCTATATACTTCAGGAACAGTGTTTCACACTTTTTTAGGTGAGAAATTGCCAACTTGGAAGTCGGCGGCTAATTTGGTGAGAAAAATTGCGGAAAATCATCGTTTACCCTATTACACCATGTCGCCCACTTATTCGGTGTGTAAAAAACACGGCTATTTAGTCGGAGAGCATCCAAAATGTCCTAAGTGTCAGGGTGAAACTGAAATTTATAGTCGGATTACTGGTTATTATCGGCCATTGAAGAATTGGAATGATGGTAAAACGCAAGAATTTAAAGAACGCAAGCTGTATAGTCCGAAGAAGGCAGAAAAAGTAATTAAGCAAGAGGAAAAGGTTGAGCAGATGCAGGAAGTGAAAAAGGCTGAAGTGAAGCTTGAACAAGTAGATAAGCATCAGAAAATTGCGCAATCATTGCTTTTTACCACTAAAACTTGTCCTAATTGTAAGGCGGCGAAGGCGATTTTGCAGAAAAACCATTTTGATTTCAAGGAGGTGGATGCGATGAGCAATGTCGAATTAGCGAAAAAATATTCGATTAAACAAGCTCCAACTTTGTTAATTGTGGATGATCAAGGTGAGACGCAAGTGCATAGTAATGTCTCAAATATTAAAAAGTATTTAGTTAGTTAAAAAAACGAAAGTCAAAATGTACGATGTCATTATCATCGGCGCAGGATGTGCCGGCTTAACAGCCGGCATTTATGCGGCCAGAGCAGAAAAAAAAGTATTAATTTTGGAAAGTGAAAGCTTTGGTGGGCAAATAGCCTCCTCTCCCCTAGTGGAAAATTATCCAGGGATCAAAAGTATTAGTGGCAATGAGCTAGTCAATGATATGCTGGAACAAGCTTTGGATTTGGGAGTACAAGTAGAATTAGAGGCAGTGATTGAGTTGCATGATCAAGGAAAAACAAAAAAAATAGTGACGGAATTTAATGAATATGAAGCAAAAACGGTGATTATTGCCACTGGTTTGAAACATCGTAGCTTGGGGGTGGCTAAAGAAGAGCAATTAACTGGTCATGGGATTTCTTATTGTGCTGTTTGTGACGGAGCTTTTTTTAAAGATAAAGTAGTGGCAGTAGTGGGCGGAGGCAATAGTGCTTTACAAAATGCTTTATCATTGACGCAATATTGTCCGAAAATATATTTAATTCATAAAAGAGATAGTTTTAGAGCGGAGCAGAAATTAATTCAAAAAGTAAAAACAAAAAAAGAGATTGAAATAATTTTCGATCATCAAGTGATTGAGTTATTAGGTGAGAGCGAATTAATGGGAGTGAAAATTGAATCGGTAAAAAATAAGAAAAGTAAATTATTAGAGGTAGCGGCTTTATTTGTGGCAGTGGGACGTTCACCGAATAATCAAGTTTTTGCTGATTTGTTGGATTTAGATCAAGCTGGCTATATTGTCTCAGATGAAAATTGTGGAACTAAAATCGAAGGAGTATTTGCGGCTGGAGATTGTCGGGCCAAAAAAGTAAATCAAATGACGACCGCGATGGCGGATGGGACGGTAGCGGCTTTGAGAGCGGTGGCGAGGTGTGGGTGAGAGTTGATGCCCACCCCTCTCCTCCTTCCTGTTAGAAACCCACCCCTAACCCCTCCCTTTTCAGGGAGGGGAGAGGTGGATGATGGCAAGGGGGTACACCCCCTTGTGGTGAAGATATGTGAGTAGTCACTCAGTGACCAGAGGGTGGTAGAAACCCACCCCTAACCCCTCC
>CAZMIQ010000107.1:0-3199 GCA_964566525.1 uncultured Pseudomonadales bacterium
CTAGGGCGGTGTCTTTTTTTTCTGGCTCGAGAATTATTTGCGTCTCTTTAATCTCTGGCAATTGTGATTTAACCATTTGGGCATGGTCTTGATTAGTAACGATAATGATATGATCCCAATCAACTAATTTGTGCGCTCGATGAGCAGTTAGCTGCAGCATTGTTTGATCGCCAACTAATTTTAAAAATTGTTTAGGCATTTTGGTACGGGATCTGGGCCAAAGCCTAGTTCCTCCCCCTCCTGCCAATATTACTACATAATGATGTTTGTTTTTTTCCATAATGTCCTTTTAGAATTTATTGTATTGTACAATAAAGATGACTAATATATTCACTAAATTCTTGCAAAAATGACTCTGTGTTGTTTTTTTGTTTTTTAATATTGTTTATTTTTAGTTTTTCAACTTGTTTAATGGCATCTATTAATCCAGTTAAATTGGGATTTTTAATTTCAATAAACATTGAAGAATCTAATAACTCAAGAGCACCGCTTTTAGGATGAGCAATGACTAAAGTTTGATGTTGATTAGCTTCGATAAGATTGATCCCAAAATCTTCTAATCCTGGGGCAATTAAAGCGCCAGCAGCACTTAAATATTGTTGTGTTTGTGTTTCTTTTAAATTACCTAATAACTCAATTTTATCTTGCCATCCGTTTTTATTAATTAATTTTTTCAATGAGTGATATTCTGGTCCTTGACCGATAATTTTGAGCGAATAATTTAATTGACCACAGGCTTTAATAACTAAATCAATTTTTTTATATTTAACTAAACGACTAATGACTAAAAAATAATTTTGTTTGACCTGATGCGAATCTGAGTTATTGGGAGTAATGGTGGGATAGATTACTTTTTCTACTTTTCTTTGATAATATTTTTGACATCTTTTCGCGACTAATTGTGAAATGGCAATAATGTAGTCTGGTCGCGAAATAGCGACTTGGTCCCATTTTTTTAAATAATGAATAAATGGTCGGCTAATAAATTTTTTGAAAGGAGATAAATAGGTATTGGAGTGAGAGTATAAAAATCTGGTAGGGGTGAGTAAATAGCATAAATGCAGTTGCATTGGATTAGTGATGATGCCTTTAGCAGCAAAGCTACTGACGCTAATAATAAGATCATAAGAATTGAAATTGAATGTTTCGAAAGCATAGGGCATGAATAAAGCTAATAGGGGTTTATTTTTTTTAATTGAGGTAGGAAATTTTTGAATAAATGAAGTTTCAATTTTGGTAAATTGTTGATGCCATTTAACTTTTTGATAATCAACATAGCTCGTAAAGAGTGCGGCGTTGGGGAAAATTTGATGAAGTAATTGAAGAACTTTCTCTGCTCCTCCATAGTTGGTGTCTAACCAATCATAAACTAAGGCAACTTTGATTTTTGGTGAGATTTTTGTTTTGTTCATGGGTGATTGATGGTTTCTTGATATAATTGACATACTTGTTGACTAGTTTTAAGCCAATTATATTTTTCTGCTTGTTTGTAAGCTATTTTTCGATATTGATTTAAATCAATAGTTTGTGCTTTTTGACAAGCTAATAAAAAGTCAGTGACGCTATGTGGATTAAAAGGAATAAAGGCGTCTCCGTATACTTCTTGAAAAATAGGGATAGCAGAAGCAATTAATTTTGTACCGCACTCAAGAGCTTCTACGCCAGTTAAACCAAAACCTTCTGATAATGAGGGTTGAATTAAAGCAGCTGCTCGTTGATATAGAGATTTTAATTGTCTATCAGTGACTGGACCTAAAAAAGTTACTTGTTGACTAATAGCTAGTTTTTTAATTTGTTGTAAAGTTTGTAGCCAAAAAGCATCTCTGGCACTAACGATGACTAAATTCAGCTGTGGATTTTTTTGCAAAGCCTGAAGAACTAAATTTATGTTTTTGTGCGGATAAAGCGAGCCCACATATAGCAAAAAATTTTCAGGAATTAGTTGATTAAATTGATGATGAGCGTCGATGTGTTTGAATTTATTCACTCCGTTGTAAATCACAGTGATTTTATCTTTTACCGCTGGATAAAAATTTAATAATGTTTGCTCAATGGTGTGACTTGGAACAATTATTTTGTTTGCCCGATGAATAACTTTATTGCTTAAAAGACGATAGGCATAATATTTAAAGTAATATTGCCATGGTGGCAAAGTGGTCATATGCAGACCTTTTTTTTCATGCCATAATAAATCATGAATGGTGAGAATTATTTTTTTTTCTTTGGTAAAGTATGGCAAATTAAAATGTGGAACATGAATTAAATCTAATTTTTCTTGTTGAAAAATTTTGGGTAATTGAGTTTGCTCAGCTAAAGAATAATGTTTAATTGGGATATATTTAGGTTTGATTTTTTCGGTTAGGTCTTTAAGTTTTAAATTATTAGGTGGTTGAAAATTTGAGATAGCTTGAATTGTTGCTTGCCATTGATCTTTATCATAAAAAAAATAGACTAATTTATAATTGGTCGGTAAAATAAATGGTAAATATAAAGCTAAATTTTGAATATATCTGCCTAGACCGGCATGTTTATGGCCGCATAGTCGACAATCCAAGCCTATTTTATATTTTTTTGGTGGTTGATTAATGATATCAGTCTTCATTTTTAATAATTTCTGCTGCGAGGGCAAGTAATTTTTCTTTAGTATTTAATTGACAATTCTCTAAAACTTGTTCAAGTAAGTTATTCAGTATTCTGCCTAATTGTGGACTCGGCTTGAGATTAAATTCGGTCATTAAATCATAACCACTGATTTCGAGATCACGAACTTCTAATGGTTGATTCAATTGAGTGATGATTCTTTTTTTCATTTCTTCTAAACGCCAACTAGTTTTGCGGGCATTGCTTCCTAGTCGATCAGCCTCTCTTAAATCTAGCATATCATTAAGATTTTCAAGTCCGACTTGTCTCATAAATCGTCTAATGGCGGCATCGGTATTTTGTGGTTGATAATGAAACATGTGTTGTCTGACTAAAATAAATATTCTTTGTGTATCTTTTTTACTTAAGCGTAGTCTCTGGGCTATTTTCTTGGCCATAAAAGCACCGATTAATTGATGGTTGTAAAAGGTATTTTTGCCGCCAAGTAATTGATGAGTGGCTGGCTTACCAATGTCGTGAATAATTGTGTGTTATGTATATATTGGTTTTGGTTTTGTTTTTAATGATTATTGTTGATGTGTTTGTTTGCATTATTATT
>CAZMIQ010000108.1:0-3173 GCA_964566525.1 uncultured Pseudomonadales bacterium
CAACCAAGCGCTCAAGCATTATCATTATCTCATTAACTATATTGATCCTAATCACGGTCCCACTTATCAAGCTATCAATAATCTAGCCACTATTTCAGGTATAATATCACCATGAGCAAAATAATTACTTTTCCTCACTTTGGTTTGAAAGAAATTAGTCAATCAATCAACAAAATTGATAAACATCTCAAAAGACTATTATTTGATCTCGAACATACCCTCACTCAAAAAGATCTTGGTATCGGTCTCGCTGCTCCCCAAATTAACATCTACAAACGCGTCTTTGCCACCTTTTTACCTCTTTCTCATAATCAATCTCCCACATTTCGATATTTTATTAATCCTCTTATTTTAGCCCATTCTGATAATTTAATTCTCAAAAGCAATCCTAAAAACAAAGATGATGATTTAGAAGGCTGTCTTTCCGTCCCCAATATTTATGCCCCTGTTTATCGCTATGAATGGCTTGAACTTGCCTATCAAACCATAGAAAACCACCAACTCATTTCTCACCAAGAAAAATTTTCTGGCTTTGCCGCTCGAGTAATCCAACATGAATTTGATCATCTAGATGGTATTCTTTTTATCGATCGAGTTCTTACCCAAAAAACTCCAATTTTCTTACAAAATAAAAACCAAAAACTAGCAGAAATTACTCCAAAAGAATTATTTGAAATTTTTGGCGAATTTTAGAATTATGTCATTTACTTTTCTGCTTGCTTCCACCACTGCTCACGGTTTAATTGCCGCCGACAGTTTAATTTCTGCCGGCTATCATTGTTTAGGAGTCTTAACTCCTCCTCCTCGTCTAGTCGGTCGCCAACAACAACTTACTCCCACTCCTACTCATTTATGGGCACAAACACATAATTTTCCCACTTTTTTTATTGACCAAAAAATCTCACCTTCACTTCAGTCACAATTACCAACAGTTGATTTTTTACTTGTAATTGACTTTGGCTACTATATTCCCTCTTGGCTGATTGACTTTCCTCATATTCTCGCCCTCAATCTCCATCCCTCTGCTCTCCCTCAGTATCGTGGTGCCAGCCCAGGACAATATGTCATCGCCAATCAAGAAAAAAAATCTGCAATTTCCATTATTGCTTTGAGTCAAGAAATGGATGCCGGTGATTTAATTACTCAGTTACCTTTTACTGTTCCGTCAACTTGGACAACACCAATTTATTATCAGCATGCTTTTAAACTCGCTGCTGGTCGCTTACCCACTATTCTGAGTGATTTTGCCTCTGACAAAATCACAACCATTCCCCAAAAAGGCACACCTACTTTTGCCCCCAAAATCACCAAAGATCAAGCTTTTATTCCTTTCAACCAACTTTTTTCTCCTCATTTAGCTTCTCGTCATGAAGCCTTAATTCGCGCCTATCAACCTTGGCCTTTAGTTTGGACTCTTGTTCCTACTCACTCAGGAGAAAAAAGAATGCAAATTCTCTCCGCTCATTTAGAAAAAAAAGCCCTCATTCTAGACCAAGTTAAGCTTGAAGGTGAAACAGTTAAACACTATCAAGACCTTAAAAATAAAATCATCAACTCCTAACTTTTTTCTCCTTCCATTTTCCCCCTCTTTATGCTAAAATCAAATCTATGACCATATTTTATTTTTTACTTTTATCAATTATTATTAATTTAGCTTTTTTCATCCCCGCTTATCTTCGTCAAACAGACAAGCTCACTGATTTTAGCTATGCTCTTTCCTTTATTACCCTTCTCTATTTATCAATTTATTTCACTCCACTTGTGCCCAATTTTGCCCTTTATTTACTTACAGCCATGATTACTATCTGGGCAGGCCGCTTAGGCATCTTCCTTTTTATTCGCATTCATCATTTTAAAAAAGACCAAAGATTTGATCAATTCAGACACTCTTTTACCAAATTTTTAAAATTCTGGCTTCTACAAGGATTTACTGTCTGGATTATTCTCATCCCTACTTTGTTTTACCTTGGTCAACCATCTCATCAATTATCCTTAATAGGATTTTTCATCTGGCTCATTGGCATTAGTCTAGAAACTATCGCCGATTGGCAAAAATTTCGTTTCAAAAAACAAACTACCAATGAGCTACCATTTATCAATCAAGGTCTGTGGCAATTTTCTCGCCATCCAAATTACTTCGGCGAAATTCTCTGTTGGTTAGGCGTTTATCTTTATGTCTTTCCTTCGCTCTCCTCCACTCAACAACTCATTGCCTTTATTTCACCCTTAACTATCTTTTCACTTTTATTCTTTCTCACCGGCATTCCTCTTTTAGAAAAGAAAGGTCTGAAACAATGGGGCAAATTACCAGCCTATCGTCATTATCTAAATAATACTAGCTTACTTATTCCTCTTCCGCCGAAAGATAAATTTATCCAATTTTATCAACAATTTATCAATCGTTTGAAAAAACCGAAAGTTTAATTATTCCCGCATATATACCGCTGTATTAACGCAATATCTGGAAAAAGATAAATCACTCACCAAATGATTGTGCAATATTCCAATTCTTTTCTTAAACTACCTGCCTGCCCTGTCTGCCGCCAGGCAGGCAGCAGGCAGGTGATTTTTATGATTTAAATGAAAACTATGATTTATTACTAATTACGCTTTTGTGCGCCTCTATAGGCGCATCAATCTAAACAAAAACAATCATACTTAATCATAATTCAAAAAACACAACTATAAAACCGTGAACAAGCACAACTAGTCACCAATTGTCCAAAGTAGAGACGCAAGATTTTGCGTCTCAATCAATATTACATTATTACATCCCTCCCTACCTCTTTCAAGAGAGGGGCTAGGGGTGGGTTTTTACCAAAGCAAATTTTATATTCCAAATTCATAGTCAATCCTAGTTCAAAACAAGTTTAATTCTTTAGGCAGCGAATTGTAGAACCATAATTTTTATCCAAATATCCATTAATAATAATAGAATTAGAATAATAACTTATATTACGTGCACGTGAGTTTGAATATTCTGATGCAGACCAAAACGAACTTCTATTACCCTGTTGAGTTAATAATCCGGTGCTTCCACAATAACCAAATAAAGACCCTTTCCAACTCCCTGGTGTCTGCCAAAAACCAGTCGCTGGTGAACCAGCAGCGACATGAAGGACATCGAAGTCTCCGCCTACATTACCAGTCGGCAAGCGCCAGCCTTCAGGACA
>CAZMIQ010000109.1:0-3131 GCA_964566525.1 uncultured Pseudomonadales bacterium
CGTCGCAATAAAAATAACTTGCGATAAATCAAAAGGCATATCTAAATAATGATCTTCGAAATTGTGATTCTGCTCTGGATCAAGCACTTCTAGTAATGCTGAGGCTGGATCACCTTTATAATCATTAGCTAATTTGTCAATTTCATCAAGCATAAAGACAGGATTTCTGGTCTGAGCTTGCTTAACACCTGCAATAATTCTCCCCACCATGGCACCAACATAAGTTCTTCTATGACCTCTAATTTCAGCTTCATCCCGCACACCACCTAAAGAAATTTTGGCAAATTTTCTTCCTAAAGCCTTGGCAATACTTTGACCAATACTAGTTTTACCTACACCTGGAGGACCCACAAAACATAAAATTGTCGGTGTCTTCACTGCTTTTTTTTGCCGACTACGCAATTGCATTACTGCCATATATTCCAAAATTCGATTTTTAACCTCATCTAGTCCATAATGAGTTTCATTTAAAACTTTTTCAGCTTTTTGTAAATCTAAAACATCACGGCTAGTTCTATTCCAAGGTAACTCAAAAACTACATCCAACCAGTTACGCAAATAACCACTTTCAGGACTCATACTAGAAGTTTGACGATATCTTTTCAATTCTTTAGTTATTTTGTCTTTATTTTCTTGAGTAGTTTTAATTTTTTTCAACTTCTGCGCATATTCATCAGCCATCGCCTCATCATCATCAGTTTCACCCAATTCCTTTTGGATCATTTGCAATCGCTCTCGCAAGACATTTTCTCTCAAATTCTTTTCAAATTTCTCATGAGTTTTTTTAATCACATCAGTTTCCACTTTGGCAATTTGTAATTCAGTTTCTACTTGAGCTAAGGTTAATTTGATTCTCTGACTAACTTTCAAGGATTCTAAGATTTTTTGTTTCACTTTATTATTACTCGTCAACATATTCGCAATATGATCACAAGTTTGACCAGGAGAGAGATTGCTCAAGAAATTTACAAAACTCATGCCACTCTCTAATGAACCAAAATTAATCAATTTCTTAAATGAGTTAAGCAAATGATTTTTCATCACTTCCAACTTTTCCATTTGTAAATCATTCACATCAAATAAATTTTCCAAAGTGGCGACTAACAAACTATTCTCATCACTCCATCTAGCTACTTTAGCTCGATTTAGGGCAGTAATCGACACAGATAAATGCTCATTTGATTTCTCAATTTTACCAATTTGAGCCACAATTCCAACCTCATACAAATCACTGGTCGTAGGATGTTCTAAATCAGGATTTTTTTGAGCAGTGATAAAAATCAAACTTTTAGTTTTTTTAGCTGCTCTTAAAGCTGTTTTGCTAATTTCCCTCGTAAAAATCATCTTTGTTTCCATCCCAGGGAAAAGTACACCTTCCTTCAAGGGGGCAGTTGGTAAAATTAAAATTGGACTTGCTTTCTTTGTCATATGGCAATTATACCAGAATTTTTAGCAGTGTCAATACGTATTTGCTAAACTAGGTCTTGACTAATACCCGATAATATGATATAATAACTCGTCTTAATATTTATTCCGTGATCTGTCATTCGCGACTCAATTACGACCAAAGTAAATATCTAGATATGTTTGGTTCTAATTAATGAAAAAATATTCGAGCTGACCTTTAATTTAGTAAATAATTTTGCCAAATTAAAAATCAGCTTGAATATTCAAGCCAAACAAGATAACCCAACTCTATAGTTGGGTTTTTTTATTGGCTATCAGGGTACAAAAAAAATGGACTCCGAATTACCAGAGTCCTATTTAAAACTTTATTCATGACATAGTACCAAACCTAAGGTGAAATTCCCCTTAGTGATTTTCTTATGCTTTTTTACTTTTTTTACTTCGTCGATTTCTATCTCTAAAAGTCGACAAAGTTGTTGATAGTTGAAAGCTAAATTATCAATCACCGTAAAAACAGTCAAGTTTTCCTGATGATTAATGAACTCAGCTACCAATTTTTTTAACTTTTCTAATATCAATTCTACTGATAGCTCAGTAGTTTGATGACGCGAAAATACTTGGCAAAGCTTCAGCTTATCACAACTGGCGTATTTGCAGGTAAAAAGCTCAAGCACTTCCCACAAGTCAGCCAATTCTTCGATTATCACCTCCCTATCTTGACCTTGAATTGCAACTTTTAGCTCATTGGCTTCTTCGATTACTTTCATTGTAATCAAATTAGGCCAATCCTCCGCTTTAGCGATTGATAATTTCTCAGGTACAATAATATTTTTGTAACCATTTCTAATTAGTTTTAGCATTATTACCTCCTCCTATATTTTTTGGCAAACTACTATATAGTCTCTGACCAAATACTTTCAGTTCATCAGGACTTGCATTTTTCCAATCAATGAAAGGAATACTGCATGCCTGAGCCATTACCACTCTAAAAAACTGAGAGTAAAGGCCATTATTGCCATTATCGATTGCTTGAACCTTAATATCATTAGCGCTAAAATACAAATAGTCACAATCACGCACCTGACTAATCAGGGCTGAAAGCGGATTAATTTCTTGCTTGTGAGTCAGACGAAAATCAACATTAAGCCTTTGTAACTCGCCCAAAGCAGCTTGGAGTATTCTACCGGCGTCATAGTCAGTAAAAATCAAATGCCAGTGAGCATGATAAACTGATTTCACCTTATTACCATGCTTATTCTGCCCATGTTCGAAAGTGACCAGATGCTTTTTTGATTCTGGAAAAGAGTTCTTCACGCATTTTCGCACATGTTTAATGTGCTTGCTAAGTTCACCACTTAATCTTCTTGGCAACTTAGCAAAGGACGTATAATGTTCTTTTGGCACAATTAAAAAATATGGTGATTCTGGAACAATTGGATGCGAATCGATGGTGGTAAGAAAATTACTAGTCTCAAGGTATATCCTTCTGTCATTTTCCAACTGCGGACAAACTTTGTCAATTCTTTTCAAAGAATCGCTGACGGAACAAAAAGGACAATTAGCTACGGGTACCATTGTCATTCCCCCTAAAATAAAGTGTTAAAGAGCCTTAATAATAAAATTATTAAGATATATATTATAACACTTTTTCTTCAAATTGTCTAGCGGTAATTTGCCCTCTCAGGAATTACATATCTGACACCACCAGTCGGATCAACCACATC
>CAZMIQ010000110.1:0-3092 GCA_964566525.1 uncultured Pseudomonadales bacterium
AACAAAGTTTGAAGAGCCGAAGCCCCGACCGTAAGGTCGTGGGAGCGGCTTCACATTTTTGGCAATACTTATTTTTCATATATTACCAAATTTAGCACTTTAAAAGTGCTAAAAAATCAATTATAACGCTATTAATCAATAAAAAATGAGGAATTTACCAACACAAAATTACCCTTAACCCGGCAAAGCTGTTTTAACAGTGAGCTATAGCCTAAAGTCAAAAAAAATAACCTTAAGCTACAAACCATAGGTTATTTTTGACTGTCTGGTGGGTGTATTCATGCCCACCAGTTTGAATTTGAGAGTATTATAACATAAAAAATAGGTAGATTGTTCCCAAATGTATGTGAACCTATTCTCAAATTCAGATGAACAAAAATTTATTTTTTGGGGTATAATTGAAATATGGATTATATTAGTTTAATTGAAAAATTTGTTTTAGAAAGCTGGGCGGACGGGCAGACGACGCCAGAAATTAAGCAAGCTTTAGTAGCGAAAAAGTGGCCCGTCGATTTAGTGGAAGCAGTAATTGATAGATTAGTGAAACAAAAAGTAGAAAAAAAAGAGGGAGCTTTAAAAATCGTCAATGGGCCTGATTGGTGGTCGCAGCCAACTTGGCCAATAGTCGATTCTTGGGCCAAAAGAGCAAAAAAAAAATTAAAAAAGGGAGAAAGGAAAAAATCAACGGTTATTAAAGCGCCAAAATTACTTGAGCCAGAGTTGATTTTGCCAGCTTTGGAGATAAAAGAACAACTGATTCAAGAAGATTTAAGTCAAGAGTTGGTAGAAAGTGTGAAGGTGAATAAAAGTAATTTTATGCCTAAAGAAGTGTTATTAAAAAAAATCAGAAATAATAAAAGATCGTCTAAGTTGCAATTGGAGAAAAAAATTCAAATTAAGGCAAAAGAAGCAGAGCAAATGTTGATTATTCAAAGAAAAGCTTTGAGTTTGTGCTTAGTACTGTTTTTGATTTTAATTTTCGCTCTTTATTGGCAAAATTTTGTGATAAAATAACTCATATGACAAAAAACAATGAAAAAAACTTTTTAACAATTGGAGTGGCTTTATTTGCTTTAGCTTTATTTTGGTTTTTTATGCCTGAAAGTAAAAAAGAAGCAACAATTAAGTTAAGTAGCCAAACAGAGGAAGAAGTAGTGGAAGAAGAAAAAGAATTATTGCCAGAAGAAATAGGCATTATTACGGAAGGAGAACATATGGGACAAGAAGTTGATATGAGTGAAGTTTTATTGGTAGAGCCAGTAAAAGAAGGTAATGGTCCACAAGTAAAAATCGGTGATAAGGTGAAAGTACATTATCATGGGACTTTGAGAGATGGAACGGTGTTTGATAGTTCAGTAAATAGAGGCGAGCCATTTGAATTTCAAGTGGGTGTGGGTCAAGTAATTGAAGGTTGGGATCAAACATTGCCCCAAATGAGAGTGGGAGAAAAGGTGAAAGCGACTATTCCGGCGAATTTAGCTTATGGCGAGCGAGCAGTGGGAAGCATTCCTGCTAATAGCACTTTGATTTTCGAAATTGAGGTTTTGGAAATTGTAGAAGAATAGTATGAAATTTTCGGCAGAGTTTGTGCAGCAAATAGCTGACTTAGCGAAGCTAACTATTGACGAGGCTCAGGCTAAAGACTTAGCTCTTGGCTTCGAAGAATCAATGGCGGTGGTAGAGGAATTGTCACAAGTACCCACTCAAGGTTTAGAGCCGACTTATCAAGTGAATAATTTGGTGAATGTTTGGCGAGAAGATGTAGTGAATAAAAAACAAATGTTTACCCAAAAACAAGCTTTAGCGAATGCTAAAAATACTTATCGTGGCTATTTAGTGGTGGAAAGAATAATCGATCATGAAACTTAATCAATTAACTCTTACTCAAGCGATGGCTGGTGTTAAAAAGAAAAAATTTTCTGGGAAGGAAATTTTTGAGGCTTGTTTGGCTGAGATTGAGGTCAAAAACAAGGATTTGAATGCATATTTGACAATTAATTCGGAAAAATCATATAAAAGTCATAATAAGCCATTTTATGGGCTCCCATTAGCGATTAAGGATAATTATTGTATTAATGAAGTAGAAACAACGGCGAGTAGCGCCGTTTTGACTGGATTTAAGCCACCATATGATGCGACAGTGATTGCTAAATTGCGGCAAAGCGGTTTTAGTTTTTTAGGTAAAACTAATATGGACGCTTGGGCGCATGGTTCGAGTACGGAAACTTCAGATTTTGGACCGACAAGAAATCCACGAAATTTAGCGCATGCCCCTGGAGGAAGTAGTGGTGGTTCAGCCGCCGCGGTAGCGGCTGATTTGTGTGTGGCAGCTTTGGGGTCTGAAACTGGTGGGAGTATTAGGCAGCCAGCAGCTTGGTGTGGTTGCGTTGGGTTTAGGCCAAGTTATGGTCGAGCAAGTCGTTATGGAGTGGCAGCGATGGCTTCTAGCACCGATACTCCTGGTTTTTTAACAAAAACGGTAGCAGATGTGGCTTTGATTACACCTTGTATTTGTGGTTTGGATCCTTTGGATGCGACTAGTTCGCCGGAAGTATTTCCTAATTTAATAAATCAAATGAAGAAAGATCTAAAGGGTAAAAAAATTGGCTTTTTATATCTAGATATAAAAGGGATGGAAAAAACTAGGGCTTATTATGAGCGAGTTTGGCAAGATTTGGAAAAATTAGGAGCGAAAGTGGAAAAAGTAAAGGCGAGAGATCCGCGAGAAGCAATTGGGGTGTATACCGTCGTGCAAAGAAGTGAGGTAAGTAGCAATTTGGGTCGTTATGATGGTATTCGCTATGGACAGGGGCGAGAAAAATTTGGCGCAGAAGCCAAAAGAAGAATCATGTTAGGGACTTTTTTATTATCTCAAGGCTATGCGGATAAATATTATTGGCAGGCGCAGAAAGTTCGGACCTTATTTATGCAAGACTTCGAAAGGTTATTTACTCAATATGATGCTTTAGTGAGTCCGGTCTCCCCTACTCTAGCCAAAAAATTGGGCTGTAGTGAAGAATCAGCGATGTTTGGAGAATTGGAAGATATATTCGTGGAGCCGAGTGCAATTTGTGGCTTGCCGAGTGCGAGTG
>CAZMIQ010000111.1:0-3053 GCA_964566525.1 uncultured Pseudomonadales bacterium
CGTACGAGTTTTAATTACTTTATTCTAGCGAGTGATAACAGGATGAATGAGGTGGAAGAGTAACACAACTTGTCGCTCTTGCATTTTTTTTTAAAAAAGTATATACTCAAACTACTTAACTTTATCATGACAAAAAGATCAAAAAATCTACCACTCTTAATTATTACCTTATTTTCATTGTTTACCTTTTCTACTTCTAATTCTATCGCTGCCACTCTCACTGTTTGCGCTAGTGATTGCGATCACACCACTATTCAAGCAGCCATTAATACCGCTAGTAGTGGTGATACAATTGAAATTGGAGCTGGCACCTATTTAGAACAACTCTATATTAATAAAAATCTTACCTTGATTGGCAATTCGAAAGAAAATACCACTATCCAATCCCCAGATGTTTTAACTAACAGAGCTTGGAATAGCTCCTCTCGGCCAATTATTGGCATCGACACTGCCACCGTTCATCTCTCCCATCTGACTATCGATGGACTCAAAAAAGCCGGTAGTAATGCCAATATGATGGGCATACATTTTTGGAAATCATCCGGCTCTGTCAAAAACTGCCGAGTCACTGGCATTCGAGCCAATCCCCTCGGAGGAGGGCAAAAAGTTGTGGCCATTTGGGTCAATCATCCTTGGGACACTACCTATGATCACAGCGTTGATCTCGAAAATAATGTCATTGACGACTATCAAAAGGGCGGTATTGTTGTTACCGAACCAGGAGCTAAAGCCAATATTGTCAATAATATTATTACTGGCTATGGTCCTACAGGCGCTATTGCCCAAAATGGCATCCAGATTGGTTATGGCGTTGGCATACCTTATAACACTACTATTGAAAATAATATGATCAGTGGCAACTATTATAGTAATGCCGAAACCACTGCTACCGCTATTCTTTTTGTTGGCGTCGAAAATATCACTATTAAGAATAACAATATTAATAATAATCAAGTAGGAATTTTTCTTAGCAAAGATCCTTATACCGTCGCTGGCTATTCTTGCTCTCAATGTCCGACAAAAAACATTATTATTGAAAATAATCAAATAAATTATAATGACACTGGTATTTCAAATAGACTCGGATGTTCCTTTACTTCCGCTCATAATAATTCTTTTGCTTATACCACTAATTATGCCATTCATTTAGAAGATGAAGAAATTACTCTACCAGCGCCGAAAAACTGGTGGGGAGTAAACACAGCTAGTCAAATTGAAGCCAAAAATTATGGTCAACTAATTTATGAGCCTTGGTGGATAAATGAAGACATGAATATTATTACTGCCACCAGCGAGGCTGATCTCAACTCCGCTCTTGCAGACGACGACATTCTTGGAGTTCATTTACTCAATTCCATTACTCTTTCTCAAGTCCTAACCCTCAATCGTCCATTTACTCTTGATTTAAACCAACACGCATTAACTTCTCATGGCATTAATATTAATGCCAATAATATTACCATCAAAAATGGTGCCATTAACACTTCCGCTGGAGCAGGAATCAAAGAAGAAGGTAACATTAATGCCGCTATTTTAATCCAAGCTAATAGCTATTTGAATTTGACCAATGTCGAATTAAATTATCAAGATAGTCAAATTCCCCAAGGAATTTATACTAAAACCAATGCTTTAGGAGTCAATCTTACCAATTCTAAATTTAATATCACCCATACTGGTGGTAACAACAACGCCATTCATCAAGCCTATGGCGGTTATTTCACCGCCGGCACTATCACAGCTGTCAATAATATTTTTAATGATGCTCAAACCCAAATGACTCACGGTCTTGTTTTAAACAACACCGCCTCTATTGATCAGCCTCAAAATCTAAAAGATAATCATTTTAACACTTATTTAATTGGCATTCAAGCCCAAACTCTCAATACTAATCTTAATGAAACTGATATTGGTTTCTTTTTATCCAATAATAATTTTGTCGATGAATTAAAAACCACTGATAAAGCTCAGATCATAATTAATGACATCACTTATCCCCAATTAGTTACTAAAGAAATCAACGATGATCAAGTTGCCATCGATAATGCCCATGAAGAAGTTTCAATCACTATTCCTAATCAAAATTCTGAGGCTTTAGTCGACATTAGTAATTTCATTAGTGATGGGACTGGTTTTACTCCACCAATAAAAATCCAAGCCGAAAATGCCAGAAATGTTAAAATTGAAATCCCTGCCACTAACATTATTGGCGATAATAACTGGACAGGCACCATCCAAACACCCAAAATCACTCAAATTACTCTCCCCCTTGAAGCTGGTCAAACCAAAACTCTTAGTACCGCTATTACCCTAGGTCATCCTCAAGGCACCCTCTCTTTCGAAAAAGCCGTCAAAATCACTTTTCCTGGCGATAGCTATAAAAGAGTGGGTGTAGCCAAAGTGGGCGACAAATTTAATGAAATCACTACCATTTGCACTCAAAATTCTCAAACTTGGGCTGACACTCTCCCTCATAATGGCGAATGTAAAATTAATGTCGGTGAAGATTTAATTGTCTGGACGAAACACTTTACCACTTTTGCTACTTATTCACAATTGGGAGTAGTTTTCGACGATCAGGTTGCTGCTCATAATTTAACTTGGAATATTAAGTCTCTTTCTCCAGAAATGGACAAAGTTCTCATTCAAGGTCGATTCTTAGCCAATAATCCAATTTACAATACCAAACTCGAGCTCTCAATTCCAATCATTGAAAAAACCTATAGCCAAAATATTACCACTAGTCTTACTCAAGATACCCCTTTCACTTTTGAAATTCCCATTAGTGATTTTAATGCTGGTTACAGTCGCCACACTTTCATTGGTCCACAAAAATTTACGCTCACCAATTTAGACACAGCAGAAGAAAATCAAATGGACTTAAATCTCAATTTTTACTTTCCGATTTACAATTATAATCATAAAGTCCAAGGATATGGATATTTTATTCGCAGTAGTGAAATTAGATTGAATCAAACACCCTAAAAAACTCAGTGGTGGCCGCTGAGGGACTTGAACCCCCGACCTACCGGATGTAAACCGGGCGCTCTACCAAC
>CAZMIQ010000112.1:0-2948 GCA_964566525.1 uncultured Pseudomonadales bacterium
AAATAGCGCTGACGAAATCTAGCCTGCTTATCACAGGCTGTATTAAAACTCGATGGAATTGGCCGCAAAGCCTTACCCAAAAACTCAAAATCTTCAGCAATAATCGTAATCTCACCCGTTTTTGTTTTTTCTACTTTACCAGTTACGCCCAAAAAATCCCCCGCATCAATATATTCTAGAATTTTAAATTTTTCTTCTCCTAAACGACCTTGATGCAGCATCACTTGAATTTTTCCAGATTCATCTTGCAAATCTAAAAAACAAACTTTTCCATGAGTCCGACTAGCTACAATCCGCCCAGCAGTCTGAGCTAATTCATCTTTATCTAATAACTCTCTCGCTACTTTTATTTTTTGCTTTTTATCAAAACTATAAGGATGAATTAAAACTCCCAACTTTTCTAAAGCTTGCCTTTTTACCTTCTTGGCTTCGATCGTTTGCTCTAAACGCGACATTTTATTTTATATCCAATACCAGAAAGGACTTTACTCCTGCTGGAGTCGCTACTTCAATCTGTTCATTAATTTTCTTACCCATTAAAGCTTTACCAATTGGGGAAACAGCCGAAATTGTATTATTTTCCACCGCCGCTTTATCAAATTCACCCACTATTTCATAAATGATTTTTTTACCATTTTCCAACTCCAATGTCACCTCTGAGCCAACTCCAATTTTGGTCACATCAGTCGTTTCTTCAATAATCACCGCCTGCGCCAAAATATCTTTTATTTCTCCAATCCGTACTTCCAATAATTCTTGCTGATCTTTTGCATCTTTATATTCACTATTTTCAGACAAATCACCTTGCTCGCGCGCTTTAGCAATTCTATCAACCACACTTGGCAATTTAACTTTTTCCAAATCATGTAGTTCGGCTTGTAAACTATCATAACTATCCTGAGTTAATTCGATTTTTTTGTTTTTTTCTTCTGTCATAATGAGCTATTATATCATAAAAATGACCACTCTTAAGTTTAAACCGCTTTAGGTATAAGTTCACCTACATTTAAAAAAATTATCCTCATTTTCCACCATCCATCATAGTCAATCATGGTTTTCTAATCATGGAAATCCTGGTTCAATAATCATACTTAATCAACCACAATCATAGTAAATCATAGTTCAAGAAAAAGTTTAATCCTTTAGACAGCGTACAGTAAATCCTATTGCTTTCGACCAAACTAAATCAACAAATTTACCCGTGGTGGTAACTTTAATCACTTCCCGACCATTAATAGTGGTCTTAGCCCCAACGGGCATGGAAAAAGGAGAAAAGCGACGAGCGTAAGTGAGAGAAGAGGAAAGAAAAAAAAGTGAATAAAAAGATTAAATTAATCGTAAATATTTGCTTAAGCTGATACTTAATTTTCATGAAATAAATTTTTCTCTTACTTATTAAGTAATAACTTAATGATAACATAAAATGGAGGGGTGTCAAGAATGGGTTGAACTATGATTTATAGGATTAAAATGAAAACTATGATTAAAATCATATCATCTATTTGAGACGCAAAATCTTGCGTCTCTACTTTGGTCAACTAACAATAAGTTGTGCTTTTTTGCGCTTTCACAGAAACATTAATCTAATCATTTAATTGCATTTTGCTCTACAATCAATAGACATCCATTTCAACAAGGTAGAGACGCAAGATTTTGCGTCTCACTATCATACATCTCCTCTCTAACAAGAAAGGATTTAAAGATATATTAAACGATCTCTCAAACTCCTACCCCAATTCCTCTCGCAAAATTTTATTCACTTGCGCCGCATCCAACTTTTTACCCGCGCTCTTAATAATTTGACCCATAAAAAAACCCAATAATTGTTTCTCACCTGCTTGATATCTCTTCACCTCAGTAGGGAATTGATCTATTGTTTTTTTAATTATTGCTTTCAAATCGCCTTGATTAATTTCGTCTACTTGTGTCAACTGATTAAATTTTTTAATCACTTCCACCACCTTATCATTCAGACTATAATTAATTTTTTTATTCACTAAATAATTAGCTAATTTCGCCACTGACAAATTTTGCTGTGCTGCTGCCTGCCATAATTCATTCGCCCAAGCTATTTCCTCTTTTTTACCAATCAAAGCTTGTCCATATTTCACTGGAATTTGATATTGTTTTTCCCATCTTTTCACTTCTTGTTCACTCGATAGAGGCAATTCAGCTTTCCACTCATCAATTTGCGCCTGACTTAAAACAATCATCGGTAAATCCGGATCAGGAAAATAACGATAATCAGCTGCATTTTCTTTGCTTCTTTGTAAGAAAGTTTCACCTTTTTCACTATTCCAACCTCTAGTTTCTTGTTTAATCACTATGCCCTGATCTAATAATGCCGCTTGCCTCTTCATTTCATATTCAATCGCTTGTTTCATGAAATTAAAAGAGTTGATATTTTTCACCTCCACTTTATAATTAGGTAATTCACCTCTTTTCGCTTGTTCGCTCGTTTGCAAAGAAATATTCGCCTCAAGTCTCATCGCTCCTTTTTGCATATCGGCCTCACCAATCCCCAATAATCTTACCGCTTCTCTAATTTTTTTCGCATAGACAACTGCTTGCTCACTCGTTTTAATATCCGGCTCCGTCACTATTTCTACCAAAGGCACGCTTGAGCGATTAAAATCAATCAGTGTCACCTTTTTACCTTCTACTATTTGATGCAATAATTTTGCCGTATCTTCTTCTAAATGTATTCGATTAATTCTTACCACTCCTAAATCAGTCTCCACTTTACCATCAAAGCAGAAAGGCAAATCATACTGACTAATCTGATAGCCTTTAGGCAAATCAGGGTAAAAATAGTTTTTACGATCAAATTTTGATTTTAAATTAATTTGACAATCCAGAAATAAACCCAATTTTACTGTCCATTCAATCGCTTTTCTATTTGCCACCGGTAAAGCCCCAGGCATACCTAAACACACCGGACAAGTATA
>CAZMIQ010000113.1:0-2944 GCA_964566525.1 uncultured Pseudomonadales bacterium
GACTGATTCACAAAACCGACTCCCACTTTTTTTCGAAGCTAATGGATATTTTGAAACTTTTCAATTACAATATGACAACTTAGGTATTGTTCGCATTTACACTAGAATTTTACCGACTATAGCACAAGAGAAAGGCAATTATATATGATGAAAATCGGCATAGACCTCACCAGCTTATTATATGGTAGAGGCGTTAGTCGTTACACCAGTAGTCTTTTTACCGCTCTCAGCGAAGAACCAGACGTCAAACTTTTTGGTTATGCAAGCTCACATCGCGGTCAAAAAAAACTCTATCAAGAATTGAAACAATTAGAAAGTACGCTTAGCCCAAGTCAACAAAAAGTTTTCCAAAAAAACCTCACTTTTCAAAAATTCTCACCCAAACTTAATTGGCTATTCTGGCATTATCTCAAAATCAATCCAATAAAAAAAGCAATACCTAAAATTGATTTATTTCATTCTTGGGACTATTTACAACCACCAGATAATGATTTACCTTTAGTTTCTACTATTCATGATTTAGCTATTCTTAAATTTCCACACATTGCTCATCCAGAAGTCCTCGCCCATCACCGCCAAAGTTGGAAAATTCTTAAACGCAAAAATGCTCATCTCATTGTGGTTTCACAACACACCAAGGACGATGTCATTAATTTACTCGGCTTTCCCGAACATCATGTCCATTTAGTCTATGAAGCCCTACCGCTTGATGCTATTTTACCCTCAGAACAACTAAGCAAAAAAAACTTTTTGCAATTAAGACAAAAATACACTCTCAATAAAGATTATTTTCTCTTCGTCGGTAATCGCGAGCCCAGAAAAAATCTACAAAGGCTAATTGAAGCTTGGTGGCCATTAAGAGAAAAAATAGACTTAGTACTTGTTGGCGCCAAAGGTTGGAATGAACCCAAATTAAAGCATCCTAATTTAAAAATTTTGCAGCACCTCGACAATTATGACTTAGGTTTGCTTTATAATTTTGCTCAAGCCCTTACTTATCCATCACTTGAGGAAGGTTTCGGTCTACCAATTTTAGAAGCTTACGCTTATCGCACGCCAGTAGTCACCAGTCTTTACACTGCTACCGCTGAAGTAGCTGGTGAAGCAGGAGTCTTAGTTGATCCATATTCAATTAAAAGTATTAATCAAGGCTTACAAACCATACTCAATGAAAGCAAATTAGAAAAACAAGCCAGACAAGAAAAAATGAACAAACAATTACATAAATTTTCATGGAAAAAAGCTGCTAAAGCTACTGTGAAAGTTTATCAAAAAGCTCTTGAAGACCATCATGCCTGATTTATTTCATCCAGTGAAAGTCGCCATAGACGGCAATGAAGCTAATTGCCGTCATCGAGTTGGCAGCAATGTTTATGCTTATGAGATAATTAAAGCCATTGCCCAAATTACCAAAAGCAAAAGACGGAATTTCCATCTCACTATTTTATTAGCACAACCACCAGTCAAAGATATGCCTGCTCCCAGGAATGGTCTCGAATACAAAATTGTTTCACCAAGTAAATTCTGGACTCAATTTGCTTTGCCACTTTATCTTTTTTTGAATCATGATTTATATGACGTTTATTTTACTCCCGGACATTATGCCCCCAGAATTACTTTTTTGCCCAATATTTGTTCAGTCATGGATTTAGCTTTTCTCAAATATCCTCATCTTTTCAAAAAAAAAGATCTTTTTCAATTAGAGCGCTGGACCAATTATTCAATTAAAAAAGCAGATAAAATCATCGCTATTAGTAAATTTACCAAAAATGAAATTATCAAATATTATCATAAAAAATCAAATGATATTATTATCGCTCAACCAGCTTTCGCTGGAAAAATTTTAAACTTATCAGCTACCAAAAAACAGAAAATTTTGGCTAAATTCAATCTTCACTCACCATATTTTTTATATCTTGGCACTCTCCAGCCTCGCAAGAACATTATTCGCATCATTGATGCCTTCGAATTATTTGTCCAAAAATACTCACATTTATCACCCAATAAAAAATATTTATTAGTTCTAGCTGGTAAAAATGGCTGGCTCACTAATGAAATTAACCAAAAGATCGAACAATCATCAGTTAAAAATCAAATCATCTGCACTGGTTTTATTAGCGAAAGTCAAAAAGCTGCCCTTTTAAGCGAAGCTATTGCTAGTTTTAATTTGGGTATTTATGAAGGTTTTGGCATTCCAGCTTTAGAATCACTGATTTACCAAACAATTCCCATTGTTGCTAACAATACCTCTTTGCCAGAAGTAGTAGGTGATGCTGGTTTTAATGTTAATCCCTTTAAAACTAAAAATATTGTTAAAGCTATGTTTTGTTGCAGTCGAATGACAAAAAATCAGAAAAAAAAATTTATCAATTTAGCTAATCAACAAATAAAAAAGTTTTCCTATGAAAAATCAGCTAATCAAATTTTAACTGCTTTATATCGTTTGCGCTAGACATTTCATTTTTCGACAACCAACATGAGTAATCAGAATCGCTAAAGCATCATAAGTATCATCAAGCATTTTTTCATTAACTGGCAACTTTAATTGTTGTTTAACCATTTTTTCCATGGCTATTTTATCTGCCCGACCAAAACCAGTAGTCGCCATCTTAATTTGTGACGGTGAATATTCGAATATCTGACACTGAGATTGCAATAAGGTTGCCAAAATTACTCCTCTAGCTTCTGACACTTGCATGACTGTTTTTTGATTTTTAAAAAAAAACAAAGTTTCTAAAGCCACTTCATTGGGCTGAAACTCAGTCATTATTTCACTCAATTGCTTCATGATTTCGCCATAACGAACAAAAACACCTTTTTTCTTTGAAGTAGTAATCGCTCCATACGACAACAAATTAATCTGATTATTTTTCAATAATTGACCAATTGCCCAACCCAAACGATCATATCCAGGATCAATCGCTAAAATAATCATTTTTGACAC
>CAZMIQ010000114.1:0-2878 GCA_964566525.1 uncultured Pseudomonadales bacterium
TAAGGAAAAAGACAATGTTTAAAATTTTCATTAATTTATTAATTCTATTTAATTTCTTCGCTTGTAGTTTAGCTCAGCCAGTCATGGCAGAAAATTTAACCAAAAATCATATTAGTCATCGAGCAATTTTTTCTTGGTCTCTTAATCCAGAAATCACTAATCAAGCTACTTATTTAAATCTGCTCGTCGATAATGAAATAAAGTTTGCTAATATTCTTAATCAAGAACAAAAAAATGATCTATTTATTTTAAATTTAGATTACGGCAGCAATCAATATCAGTTGATTTTTGATGACTATTTTATTAAAGGCGACCATTATTGGCAAATAATGGGCTATGATCAAGACAACAATCTTGTTTTTGAGACTGCTAAAGAAGAATTCTTAGTTGGCAACAATAATTTTTCATTTTACGATTTTGGATTAGTTTCTGGCTTGATTTTGATTAATACTTTGGATCAATTTATTGCTTTATTGTTAAGCGTTGGCACCCTCTTATTTATTTTTATTTTTGCCCTATTTTTCTTCGCTGATTTTATCCTTACTAAAGGCTTCATTAATTTTTTCACCAAAAAATCAAATAAAAAAGGTTATGTTTTCGATACTAGTACTAGTAAAAATGTTCCCTTTGCTATTATCACTGTCAAAGGCTACAATCATAATCAGGAGTATATTCACAAAACCAGCATTAGTGACGTTTATGGTATTTACGACAGTATTAGGGTTCCTAAGGGAAAATACAGTCTTATAGTTAGAAAACAAGGCTATGATTTTCCCACTCGTAAGGCTAGGGCACAAATGATCGATCAAAGCGCTTTTTACAAAGGAGAGGAAATAGAGGTTCAGTCGTCTTGGGAAAATCTTTCACCTCTAATCCCTTTGGATCCAGTTATTACTTCGTCCAATCAATCTCGCCATCGCACAAATTGGCAAGCCAAATTTTGGCAGCAATGGCGAGGCTTAATCGCTTGGCAGCCATTTTTCGAATTATCATTATTAACTTTATCCATTATTGGCTTTTTCATGCAGAAAAACTTCTTTTTCATCCTGACAAGTATTTTTTACGGCTTCTTAGTCTTAAAAAGAGCTCTTGCCAATTTTAAACCTGAAAATTTTTATGGCATTGTCGTAGACGAAAAAGGCTTAGAGTTGGCAGATGCAGTGGTTGAGTTAACCAGCGTTGATCCAGAGCGCTCTCACAGCATGATTAAAATCACCGACCAGAAAGGTCGTTATTCTTTTAGCCTTAATCCAGGAGATTATATTCTTAATGCTCAGAAAAACGGTTATATCGATGAAAATGCTGTCAGAACAGTGAATAATAATGAAATTATTACTCTTACCCGTCAGCGATTCTATAAAGTTATTAGGTTAATCCCAGTTCCGAAGTTGGAAGAAGATTTCTTTTTTAAGCCTGATAATCAGGATGATTCTCAGCCAACTGAGCAATCTGAGTCACAGCCTGATTAATTGTAATCTTAGTCGTATCGATTACTATCGCTTCAGGTAAAATAACTAGTGGGTCGACTTCTCTGTTCATATCAATGGCATCTCTCTCTTCAATTTGTTTTTTTATTTCTTTCATCATGACTTTTTCACCTATTGCTTGTAATTGCGCTGCTCTTCTAGCGGTTCTTTCTTCTAAGTCAGCCGTCAAATAAATTTTAATTTGTGCAGTTGGCAACACTCTTAGGCCAATATCTCTTCCTTCCATGACTACATTGAACTTCTCAGCCAGACCTTGTTGTTTTTCCACCATTACTTTCCGCACTTGCGCTAATGTAGCAATCTTAGAAGTTGCCGCACTTACTGCTTGAGTTCTAATCGAATCAGATACGTCTTGACCATTTAAAGTTACTAGGGTGAAAAGTTGCTTCTTTTCATCAATCGAATTTTGTAAGTGAAAATCAGCAGTTTTAATTTTTTGGACAATTAATGTTTCATTTTTAGGTTCAATTTCCATTTTTTCTTGCTTACACAGCAAAGCAGCCGTTCGATACATTGCTCCTGTATCCACGTATAAAAATTTCAATCTCGCTGCTAGTTTTTTGGCAATCGTGCCTTTGCCAGCTGCGACTGGACCATCAATTGCTATCTGAAAAAAAGTATTTTTCTTCATATTATTCCTTTTAAAACTAACTTGCTTAGTATTTTAGCAAATTTCTTGATATAATCAATAGGCAATGTCACTTCTAACTAATAAAAAAGCTCATTATGATTATCAAATCCTCTCAAAAATAGAGGCGGGGGTAGTTTTGTCTGGTGCCGAAGTCAAAAGCTTGCGTCAAAAAAGCGGTAGTCTCACGGGGAGTTTTGTGCAAATTATTGACGGAGAGCCTGTCTTACTTAATGCCCAAATTTCTCCTTATCAATTTGCCGATAATCGTGATTATGATCCGAAAAGAACCAGAAAACTCCTTTTGAAAAAAAGTCAAATCTATGACTTAGTAGATAAAGTTAATCAAAAAGGCTATACTTTAGTGCCGCTTGACTTTCATTTAAGTAAGAAAAAAGTTAAATTAACTATTGGTCTGGGTAAAGGTAAAAAACAATTCGAAAAACGAGCTAAAATTCGCGAGCGAGATTTATTGCGAGAGTCGCAAAGGCAAGGATATTAATTTTTTTAATTTATTAGTTAATAACAGATTGTGCTTTTGCGCGGCTTTATAGCCGCGCCATCCCGTCATCACTTCCCAACCCACCATTGACACCCCTTTCATTTTATGTTATTATTGGAAATAATAAAAATAAGCTAAGAAAAAAAGGAGCAATTGTCTCATGCTGACTAACCATCAAGCTTTTAAAATATTCATCATTTATTTAATCTTTTTATTGACTTTTTTTATTTCCTCTTCTTTCACTGATGCCCGTCGCTTCTC
>CAZMIQ010000115.1:0-2736 GCA_964566525.1 uncultured Pseudomonadales bacterium
GTTTGGCATAGAATTAAAAGATATGGCACTCATTAATTTGAGTGCCTTTTTTTATAAAAAAAACCCTCAGTTAAAAAACTGAGGGTAAGTGTTAAAACTTAAGAAGAATTTTGAGTGATGCTGCTTGCATATTTT
Source organism: uncultured Pseudomonadales bacterium (assembly GCA_964566525.1). Lineage (GTDB taxonomy): Bacteria > Patescibacteriota > Microgenomatia > UBA1400 > PJMF01 > CAZMIQ01. Next base: position 136 of record CAZMIQ010000115.1, read on the forward strand.
TGGCTAGTAAAAGAAAAGTTTTGAGGGGCATTGTGAAAGCATATTTGATAGTCTCGATCTGAAAAGTGAAGAAAAGTTTCAATTAAGTGAGAAATTAATTCTTCGAGCGTGGCTGAATTTAAATTCAAAGTTAATAGATAACCTAAATCAAATACTACCTGAGATTTGTAAACTGAGATAATGGTGTGCGAGCCTAAAGTAATGGTGAAATGATTAGGTCGATGACTAAACCAATAATCACCGAGAAAACACAATAAGGGAGAATGCTCATTAGCTTGGAAAATCAATGTTTTTTTGATACGACGATAGATTATTTGACTAGTAAAAATTGCAGTCATCACAGTCACCTCCAAATTTTTTAAGTGATAACACTAACTCTATAAAAGTATTAAAGAGCTGTTTTTCATTATAGCACAAATTTGGCTTTGGTGAGTGGGAATTAAGGAAAAACCCCGCGCGTGGCGGGGTAGTCTTTTTTAATCCAAATACCGACTATGATTGCGCTCGTGAACTGCATAAACCAGCAGCTTGAGCGCTTCTGCTTCTTGAACGTTTTCTGCTCCGTAGATAAAGCAGCCGCTCATGAGGTCATCCTCATGAAGATATTTTGCTGATTCGCTGATTGCGAAACGCAACTCTTCAGGATTCAGCGCTCTTTTTAGCGCGCTGATGTCGAATGAGGCATAGCCACCGAAGTGACAAATTACCTCATCGACGAAAAAAATTTGATTGTCTTTTACGTTAATGCTATTGACAATCACTTGCTTCCTCTGTTGTGTAAGCTGAGGAAGAGATTTTAGCGCTTGAAGATTGTTTGCCTGTCTTTCCAAAAGCATTGAATGCATGGAAATTACCTCCTAGTATTTGAATTTTAAAGACCTGTAGGGTATTATATCATATAAGAGACTTTAAGTCAAATATTATGAGATATATAAAATATAGTTATGAGACATGAGTTAATTTAAATAATTATATATTGTTAGATGAAGAATAATTGGCTTCTCCCCTACTCTTGCAATTTTCACAAAGTGGTAAAATGTTGGCTTAGAAAATAAAGAAAAAAATGTGTTATAATAAATTGATTATTAAGAAGGTATAAAGTGTTGATCATATGATTTCAAGATTACAGCGAGTGCAATTTGATATTGGTCGGGTGAAGAAAAGACGTCAACAATTGTGGTGGCAGATTGTGATTTTGTCTTTAATAATATTATTTTTGTCTATTTGGTTTTTATTGATGGCTTTTCCAATGATGGTGCGAGAAACAGGTAGGAAGAACAGCTTAAAATTTATTCCCAATCAAAGAGAATTAAAGCCACAGATGCCTTTAATTAATGTGCCGCCAGCTTACACTAATGTGAAGGAGTTGCGCTTGAGTGGTTTTGGGACGCCTAATGCTAAAGTATATCTGATGGTGAATGAAAATGAAAAGCAAATATATGAGGCGGTCATTGGGATTAATGGAGAGTTTTTATTAAATATAGATTTAAATGAGGGTGAAAATGTTTTAAGAGCTTATAGCATTAATGAGCAGGGCTTGCGTTCTAATGATGCGAGACTGATTAAGGTAGTATTAGATCAAGGTGTGCCAGAAATAGAATTATGGGAGCCTGAAAATAATCAAGAAATAATTGGTAAAGATAGGCAAATGTTGAAAATTAAGGGTCAGACTGAGCCACAAGTGAGGGTATTAATTAATAATATGACTGTTTGGGCAGATAGCGAAGGAAAATTTGAATTTGATTATAAATTACAAACTGGGGAAAATGAAATTAAGATTGTTGCAATTGACCAGGCGGAAAATCAAGCTGAAGAGCAAATTTATGTTTATTTTCAACCATAAAAAGTGTTATAATAGGTAAATTATGACAATTACTAAAGAAAAAATTATTGATTTGGTTTTGGATTTTGTAGAGACAACGGTGGTTTCTTTGGCGATTTTTTTTGTAGTGTATATTTTTATTACTCAACCTCATCAAGTAAATGGTTTGTCGATGGATCCAACTTTGAGAACTGGTGAGTATTTATTAACTGAAAAAATAAAATATCGTTTTAATGAGCCAGAAAGAGGAGAAATTATTGTTTTTAGAGCGCCTAAGCAAGCGATGTGTGCGGGCGATAGTTGTGACTATATCAAAAGAATTATCGGTTTGCCTGGAGATAGAATCAGAGTAGCTGAGGGGAAAATTTATATTAATGATGAAGTTTTGGATGAAACTTCATATTTGGCACCGACGGTTTTGACTGGTCCAGGTGCTTTTACGATGAATGAGAAAGAAATAACTTTAGGAGAAGATCAATATTTTGTGGCTGGTGATAATCGTCCTGGTTCTTCAGATTCACGTTCTTGGGGACCAATTGATAAAAAAGCTATTATTGGTCGAGCCTTTTTTTCTTATTGGCCGGCACAAACTTTTGGTTTGATTAAGCATCAATAGCGTTAATGTTTTTATTGAGTTTATCGTTATTTTTTGGTGATTTTATTTTGATTAATATATATTATATTTATATTTGTCGGGTTAAGGGTAATTTTGTGTTGGTAAATTCCGGGTTAAGGGTAATTTTGTGTTGGTAAATTCCTCATTTTTTATTGATTAATAG
>CAZMIQ010000116.1:0-2670 GCA_964566525.1 uncultured Pseudomonadales bacterium
AATTAAACAGAGGGCTGAGAGATTGGGCTGGTGAGCCGTTTTTTTCATATAGAGTGATTATAGCAAAACAATAGGCTGATGTCAAATGGACGATCATTTGCCAAAACGGCGTTGACGGGCGTGAAAGTCATCAAAAGCAATTTGTAAATCCTCTTCGTTCCAATCTGGCATCATTTTCTGACTGAAATATAATTCACTATAGGCAGATTGCCAACTCATAAAGCCAGAAAGTCTTTGCTCACCGCTGGTGCGAATAATTAGATCTGGAGCAGGTAGACCGTTTCGACTTGTGTCCAAGTAATTAGTAAAGTCATCTTCAGTGATAACTTTTTGGTTAGATTCGTTTAAAATTTGATTGATGGCTCTAATTATTTCATCATGACCGCCATAATTAAAAGCGATATTTAAAACTAATTTTTCATTGGCTTGAGTTAATTCACTCCAGCGGTTAATGATTTGATTAAACCGCTCGTCCAAACCTTCCCTTTTTCCAATAAAAGTAATACGGACGCCTTCTTTTAAAAGTTTTTGACCAAACTTTTCGAAAAATAAATTAAATAATTTGAATAAGCCTTCGACTTCTTCTTGCGAACGACTCCAGTTCTCAGTGCTAAAACCCCAGATAGTAAAATATTTAATTTCAAGATCTAAACATTTTTTAACCAGAGCGGGGAAAACTTTTTCCATCACGCGACGGTGACCCATAAGAACTGGTAAGTTGTGTGCCTTAGCCCAGCGACGATTACCATCAGGAATAAGAGCGAGATGAGTTAATTGATTGGTCATGAGTGCCTTTCTTGGAGGTGAGTTTTGAATTTAAAAAATAAATAAAGCAATGAAGCTTGCCAATAAAAAGCAAAAAAAGCAATCGTGGTTTTAAAAATCATTAAAGGACAGGTGGCAGAAAAAAAATAAAGAGCCATGGAGCGTAAAAAGAGTCGCCAAATAAGAGTGGCAGCGACATAATAAAATACTGGGGTGAAAGTAAAAATTAAAAATGATTTTTTGAGAAATAATGACTGCATCGTCTGATACGGATGCAGCAATAAACCTAATGAAGTTTTTAGGTGAAGATAGACGAGAAAAATAATTTTTTTGAAGAGCTGTAATTTTAACATCAGCATCTCCCCCACCAGAATTCGAAAATAAGAGCGCTAAAAATGGCTAGAAAGAGCCAAATCTGCCAAGCATATTGCCAAAAAAAAGCAGTTAAACGGTTATGCGAAGGTGGAAATAAGGCTTGCTCTCTAGCAGTTTGACGAAGCTTGGCGATAAACTTTTTTTCTTGCATAACAATTAATCGTCAATTTCTTGATAAGCATTTTTAAAAGCTTGACGCGCGCGATACAATTCGCTTTCAATGGCTTTGGGCGTTTTGCCGCGCGCACGAGCTAATTGAGCAACTGATAGTTTGTCAAGGTATTTTTGTTGTAAAAGTTCTTGGTAATAATGACCAATTTTTTGCCAAACATGATCCATTTTTTCATTTAAATCATTTGCTAGTTCAGTTTCGAAAGTGTTGACTTGGTCGGTTGATTGACTAAAATTAGGTAAAAACCAGTCGCTCAAAGGCAAGAGTTTTAAGACTTTTTTGGCATAACGCTTGCGATAATAGTCCCCTATCTCGTGCTTAGCAATAGCACACATCCAAGTCCACAGACGACTGCGATGAGAAAAACTAGGCAAATTTCGTAAACAACTGATGAAGGTTTCTTGAGTTAATTCTTCAATGTCTGGCTGATGGCTGACTCGCCGAGCAATAAAAGCCGAAAGTTTGGGCTGATAAAATTTGTACCAAGCTAAAACTGTCTGATTGTCTCCTTTTCTTAAAGCTGAGAGTGAAATTGGCTCATTAAATTGCGACATAAGACTATTATTATATCAGCATTTTAGCAAAAATTGGTGTATAATTAGTGATATGTCATTGAGTAAAAACAAGATTCAGTCTTTTTTGTTAGCAACGTTGTTGACGTGCTTGATGATAGTTAATCCATTGTCATTGATCGGAGCTGCTGAAGATCCTCCAGCTCCTCCAGATACTCCTGGTGGTTCTGGGGATAAACCGACTGGCGCACCAACGGAAGAATTGGGCAAAAGATTTGATTTTTTTGATAATTTTTTAATTAGCACTGGAGGTCAACCAGTAAAGAATATTTATCGTAATCCAGCAACATTAGTTTATTTAACAACTAGGCTATTATTCATTTTTGGAGGAGTGGTGTTTTTCTTTTTGATTTTGTTTTATGGCTTTAAGATTGCTTTTGCCAATGATAAGAAAAAAATCTTGGCAGATTCTAAACAGTATCTAACAACTGGAATAATTGGTTTAGTTTTGATGTTTGCGGCTTACTGGATAGTAGAGATAGTTGGTAAATTAACTAAAATTACTATGCCGTTAGGATGAAAATGAAAAAATTAATTGTATTTTTAATGTTTTTTTTATTAAACTTGACAGCTATTAGTGGAGTGAGTGCGGAAATTGGGATAATTCCTGCTCCAGATGGGATTCAAGGGGTTTGGGGGAGATTGCAGGATGGAGGTCCAGTAAAGTTTGTAGCTGCTTTTATTGCTTTTATGGTGGCAGTAGCTGTAGCATTTTTTTTTATTAAAATTATCTTAGCTGGTATTAAAATAATTACTAATAGTAAAGATCCAGCTCAATTTTATGAG
>CAZMIQ010000117.1:0-2667 GCA_964566525.1 uncultured Pseudomonadales bacterium
TCTATATAATGCACATCATTAGTGGACACTAAGCCAAGTTCATATTTTCTCGCTAAGGCAATCAATTGTCGATTGCATTGCTCTTGTTCTTTAATGGCAGGGTGAGATTGTATTTCTAGATAAAAATCATTCCCAAATACTTCTTTATATTTTTTTACTTTTTCTTCTGCTTGGTCTATTTTTTCCGCTAAAATTAGCTGATTAATCACGCCTTGCAAACAGCCAGAAAGTAAAATAATCCCTTCATGATGCTGGAATAATATTTCCTCATCGATTCTAGGTTTATAAGAAAAACCTTCTAAATTTGCCAATGAAACTAACTTCAAAATATTTTTATAACCAGTAATATTTTTCGCTAAAGCCACTAAATGTTTTTGATCTATTCCGGGTCTTAATTGCTTATCAAATCTAGAATTAGCTGCGACGTAAAATTCACAACCCAAAATTGGCTTTACTCCTGTTTCGCTAGCTAAGGCAGTATTATAAAAATGTAAATTGCCATACATATTGCCATGATCAGTTACTGCCACAGCTTTTTGTCCTAGTTGTGAAACTTTCTGCACCAATGGTTTTAGTCGACACAAGCCATCAAGTAGAGAATACTCACTATGCACATGCAAATGTACAAAATCAATTTTATTTGCCATAATTTATTTATTCTATCATTTTAAATTACGATTATCTAATTTTTTTCCATCCTAAATAATAATTCATTTTCTGATTTGCTCCGTCAGCTTGATATTCACTGATTAATTGTAAGTTTTGACCTTGCATTTGGGTTTTAATTGCTGAAATTTCCTCACTAGTAAAACTATGACAATATCTCTGAGCTTTCACCCCTTCATTCCAAGCTAAAATATAATCATTATTCCCTAAATTAGTGATTATTTTATTTTTCATTTTTGGTTCTGATAAAAACTGCCAAAAATTAACCACTAAGACACCATTTATCATCACTAAGTCACTGAGTTTTTTTAAAAATTCTATTTGCCACTCCCAAGAAGGAATGTGATGTAAGAAAGCACAGCAAAAAACATAATTCCATTCTTGATTCGGCAATTTACTAGTCCACTCACTTTTTTCTAACATAGCAGCCAAAATATCTAATTTCATAAAATTGCCATTAATTAACTCATTTTTTTCTGGTAAATCATCACATGCATCAACGCCTAAATACTGATATTGATTTATTTTTCCATCTAGAAACTTTTTAAATCTTAAATTACCGCTTGCGACATCTAAAACCTTATCTTCCTCATTCGGAAGTGGCAATTTTTCCCAACCAGGCCAAAAAGACTGTCTAGTGGCAGAAAAATATTTAGCTGTTTTTCGATAAAACTCATTATTTAGATTTACTAATTTTCTCTTTTGCTCATTACTCATCTCATTTAGATTATATCATTGAAATATAAATATATTTCCCTTATATTTTTACTACTTATGATTTATAATATGTTACGTTATGTTAATGATAATTTCAAAATTATTTCGTCATTTTTTTGCTTTATTTCTTGTCTTTATTCTTTTTTTAAACCATTATCAATTGGCTTCTGCCACCGAAAATACCGACACCTATGAAGCCAAAGTGACTGAAATTGTTAATGAAGTTGAGGTCGTCACTCCAAATAGTGATTTTCCAGACACTTCACAGCAATTAAAGTTACAAATTACCAATGGAGAACGTCAAGGAGAGGATATTTATATAGAAGTTGTAGGCAATGCTTATTTTGAAAGTTTTAAATACTACGTTGACGATCGAGTTATAGTCGCTAATCATTTTGATGATCAAGAAAGTGAAACTTTCTATATTACCGATTATTTACGGCGACCCGCTTTAATCTGGCTATCAATTATTTTTGTAAGTTTAGCCCTAATTGTTGGCAGAAGTCAAGGTTTAAGGTCAATTATTGGACTGATTGGTTCCTTTATTATTATTTTTTCTTTTATTCTCCCGAAAATTGCCGCGGGCCACAATCCAATTTTAATGGTTATTTTAGGTTCATTACTTATCGTCCCGCTAATTTTCTTGCTTTCGCATGGTTTTAACCGTCAAACCTATGTAGCCATGACCGCTACCATTATCACTCTAATTATTACTGGATTTATTATTGTTTTTTTTGTTAATATGGCCAAACTTACCGGCTTAGCTTCCGAAGAAGCAGGTTTTATTAAAGCCATGAGCGCCAATCTAATTAATTTAAAAAATTTACTCATTGCTGGCATGCTCATTGCCACGCTTGGAGTCTTAGATGATATTACCATTGCTCAGGCTGGCATCGTACAACAATTAAAAGCTGCTAATCCCAACTTTAAAATCAAAGATTTATATCAGCGAGCGATGAAAATTGGTCGAGATCATATTGCCTCCATGATTAATACCTTAATTTTAGTTTATGCTGGCGCCAGCTTTCCCCTTTTACTTTTATTCTTGAATAGTCAGCAAAGCTTGATGGCTACCATTAATTATGAAATCATCGCTGATGAGATTGTTCGCACTTTGACTGGTAGTATTGGTCTAATCATTGCCGTGCCCTTGACTACGATCTTAGCTAGCTGGCTAGAAATTGAATTGGGCGATTAATATTCTCTCAAAAGGCATTATACCGTTAACGGCCAATCCCTAATTTGCTCTTCACAAATTGAAATATTTGTGATAAAATTAGACAG
>CAZMIQ010000118.1:0-2571 GCA_964566525.1 uncultured Pseudomonadales bacterium
CTTCATTAAAATTAGTAGGAGAGGTTTTAGTTTTTAAAACCGATGATGAGGTGGGCGATGATGGTTTGGTGATAGTGGGGGAGAGGGGAATCTTTTTTTCTTCACTTTGTTTAATATCGGGTGGGGGGGTGGGGAGATTAAAAATGAATTTCAATTCAACTGGTCGGCCGAGTTTTTTTTCAAGGGCACTTTTGGTATGCGGACCTAGATTCTTTTCAAATTGTAAAGCATTAAATGATGAAGGGCAAGCAAAAGTACAAAGCCATTTGTCACCATTAAAATCTTCGATTTGATGAAGTGAACTAGTTTTAGCCCAAGCATTAATAAGTAAAGGTGAAAGAGTTTGTGACATTTCTTGACAACTCTCTTCCCAAAGAAGAGATAATTGACTAGCATCTAATGAAAGTGATGATGAGTTTGACATAGGTGATAGTTATACACATACTTTTCCACATTTGTCAAGGGGGAGTTTTTGTCTGGTGCTTGAGGAAAAAATATATTGACACTTTGGTGGTTTTATGTTAAAATTCTTTTAGAAAGAAACAATGAAAATAATAATACTTTTTTGTGGATGGTTTTTATTATTTTGTTTAATGGTGATGAAAATTCATGCGAGTGAGTTTTTAGATTTTTCACAAATACCACTGAAAACAATTATTGAATATAGAGAGCAAAAATATGTAAAAGTTGCTGAGAATATTTTAGTAATTTATGATCTTAAATTTTTCGATGAAGACCCACCGATTTGTGGAGAATGGGAACCAAATTCATTATTATGGAAAGCGAATGGTAAGCAATCATTTAAAATGATTAACGCGAGAGATAATGAAGGTGGATCTGGTTTGATAAAAAAAGATTATTTTTGTGTAACGGAAAATAAGAATAGAAGCACTTGTTTAATTATTTTAGAAGATAGAGTAGGAAATAAAACTATGTGTGAATCTTTACCTAATAAAATTGATGATTATCCACCAGAAATAGAGTTTGAAAAGTGTGGTGATGAGAATAAGTGTGAGAAAATACCTAAAGAGGTGTTGGAGATTACTGATTATCAAGCAGGTTTGCATTATATTGGTTATCATTGGAGTAAAGAAGAAAGTTTGCCCGCAGGCATGAACGCAAATTTTTGCAGAGGCGGCACGACGGTGAATTTTAAGGCTGAAAGAAGGGCAAAAATTGAAGCAGAAATAGGGAAACCTACTTCACCTGGAGAATATTATTTGCATGTTTGTGCGATGGATAAAGTGGCAAGAGTAGTACAAAAAAGTGAAAAATATATATTAGATTGATAGTGAGTAATGTTTTAGATATAAGTATATGCAGTTGGTTAAAAATAATTGGACAAAAAAAGACGGTGAAGAATTTTTAATATATTTGGAAAGTTTAAAAAATGAAAATAAGATTGATTGGGCAAGAAAAATTATAAACACGCAAATGCCAATATTGGCAATTAGAACTATTGAAATAAAAAATATTGTGGAGTCATTATTGGAGGGTAATTTTTTGTCTTTTTTACAGTTGGAGCTTGACAAATATTATGAGAATATGGCGATAAATGGATTTTTAATCGCTAAAATTAATGACTTTAGATTAATGAAAGAGTTTTTAGATAAATATGTGGTAAAAATTGACAATTGGGCACATTGTGATTTGTTAAAATTTGAAATTGAAGGTAGAGAGAAAGAGTTTTATAATCTAGCTTTAGAATATTTAAAAAGTGAAAAACCATTTGTGAGAAGAGTGGGTCTTGTAATAATATTTAATTATATTGATAAAGATGAATATGTGGGTAAAATATTTGAGATAATAAATAGTTTGGGAGACGAAAAGCATTATTATGTAAAAATGATTAACGCTTGGTTGTTGTGTGAGTGTTTTATAAAAAGAAGAGAAGAAACTATTGGTTTCTTAAATAGTCATAATTTAGATAAATTTACGATTAATAAAGCAATAAGCAAGTGTCGTGATAGTCGAAGAGTGAATCGAGAAGACAAAGAATTATTGCTGAAGTATAAAAAAAGAAATTAGTGATTAATTGTTTTTATCTGGCGGACGATAGCTGTCGATGGAGTAAGCTGCCATTGGATCTTTCTTTTTTGGTTCCACGTAAGCGTTAGGATTGTTTGGGTCTTTTTGAACTTCATTGATGAGTTGGTATAACTCTTCAAGTTCAGGTGAGGATTGAGATGAATTTTGTAGGGCTAAATCAGCAGCGAGAGTGGCTAGTTTTTGCTGTTGCTTGAGGACTTCTTCTGGATTAGTGGTGATAACTTCGTGTTCTTCTGGAGAAGCCACAACTCTTAAAGCAACATGGTTTTGCCCGGCAAAAAAGATACCTTCACCTACATCAACGGCTAATAGCAATTGTCTTTCCCCTTGTGAAAGATGAAAAGTATCGGTAAGAACAGGGATGGAGACGGTAGATTGTTTCATTAAAAGTTGGATGGAGGAGTTAGAAACGATAGCTTTGCCGTAATCATTAGTAAGAACATCTTCTACATCTTGTGAAATAGTGGTAACACCAAGATAATATTTGCGAGCTCTTTTGGCGACTGAGTATAAGAAACTAGC
>CAZMIQ010000119.1:0-2512 GCA_964566525.1 uncultured Pseudomonadales bacterium
ATGGACATTTATATGTCGTCAAGCAAGCGAGTGAGATTTTTGATGAAGTCATAATTGCAATTGGCCATAATCCAAAGAAAAGAAGAATAATAGCGAGTGAAAGAATGAAGGAGGCGATAGAAAGAACTTTAGAGCTGGAGAAATTGGAAAATGTCAAAGTAATACAATATGAAGGTTTAACGATTGAAGCAGTAATGAAAGAAAAAGCAAATTATTTAATTCGAGGGGTACGTAATGGTTTAGACTATGGCTTTGAGGAAAATTTAGCAATGGTAAATTATGAATTGACTGGAGTGGAAACTATTTATTTTCGAGCGGGAAAAACGGCGCAGGTGAGCTCAAGTATGGTGTTAGAATTATGGCAAGGGGGAAGAGACGTTAAGGATTGGGTGAGTGAGTCGGTGTGGCAGTTATTGCAGTTGCAAAAAGATCACTGCAGTCAAGAGTAATGATTTTAGGAGCAAGAGTGGGAGAAATAGTTGAGCGAAAAACTGAATTAGTGGTGATGATTAAGTCAAGGGGAGAGCGTTTAATTTTAAGTAAAGCTGAACTATCAAGTAAACAGTGAGTAATGCAAGCGATTATTTTTTTGGCTTTTCTTTTTTTTAATAATTGAGCGAGATATAAAATAGTATTGCCAGAGGTGGTGTAGTCGTCGACAATGATAGCTGTTTTGTGAGCAAAGTCACCATCAATAATGATTTTATCAATGTTTTCTTGATCGTCTAGGCGTGATTTTTGACCAATGGCAAAAGGACAGTCTAGTTCCTGAGCATATTTCTGAGCTGAGAGTTGATAGCCTTGATCAGGAGAAACAATAATTGGATCGATGAGTTCATTTTGAGTGCGTAAATAAGAAAGAAAAAGTGGATGAGGCGCTAAATTAGTAATAGGAATGGTAAAAAAATCTAAAACTTTAGGAGAATGGAGATCAAGAGTGATAATTGAATTGGCGCCAGCGACTTGAAGACATTGAGCGCAGACTTGAGAGCGGAGACTGGTGCCTGGTCCGTCAAGTTTATCGGATTTGGCATAGGAAAAGAAAGGCATAATAACGTGATGGTGTTGACTGGTTGATAATTTAGCAGCATTGAGTAAAAAAAGTAATTCCATAAAATGATCGTTGGCTTTTTTACCGGCGATAGTTTGGAGAATATAATTAGTGGAGGTTAAATTATGGGCTAAACGAACAAAAGTATTGCCATCGGAGAATTTTTTGATAAATGGGGGCGAAAAATTATAATTGAGCTTTTGGGCTAGAGTAGAAGCAAATTGTGGGTGGGAAGTGCCGGGAATGATATTCATGAGTTTATTATAACACTAGAAAGGAAGGTAGTTAGACTAGATTTGAATTTCGAATGATGTTATAATAATAATAGTTATAAATAAAAGAGAGAGGTGAAAATGCTAAAAAAGAGGCAAAAAATAATTTTATTGGTGGCGGCGCTAGTGATGATAATTTCTGGTTGGTGGTTAATTAATAATAAAGAAAAACCTATTATAGAGCCGGAAATTGAAGTGATAGAAAATCAACCAGCTGAATTAGCGGGCATGCCTAATCCAGCCTCAGTCAATTGTTTGGATAAGGGGGGAGTATCTGAAATAGTTGAAGGACCGAAGGGACAATATGGGATTTGTGTTTTCGAAGATAATTTACAATGTGAAGAATGGGCATTGATGAATGGCGCTTGTCCTGAGGGTGGAATAAAAGTGACTGGTTATACAAATGAAGAAGAGAAATATTGTGCGATTACTGGGAATGTGGTGGAAGATGGGAAGTGTTTATTGCCTGAGGGAAAAGAATGCGATTTGATTGAGTTTTATAATGGTGAGTGTAGATAAAGAAAAGCTGAGAAGAGCCCTCTATATAGAGGGCTCTTTGGCGTAGGTGGTTGGTAAAGGTAAATTAAATGTAAAAAATTTTCAGTCCAATTTTTCAATTATTTTCAATTGATTTGACTCCGATTATTAATTGGGTAATGTTCACACTTGCATTTTATTTTTAAATATGTTATAAATCTTAGATTAATATTAGATAAATTTATGAAAAAAAGTATTTTATTATTATTTTTATTTTTTGCTTCATTGATGAAAACTCAAGCAGCGGAACAATATAATAATACTAATGCGAACGCTTGGTGTTCTTCTGCTTTAAATGCGTTGTTGAATGACGAAGTGGCTGGTTTTTTAAGTCGTTTTACAGAAGAAGAGAGAAGTTTTTTTATGGAGACGGAGTGCGGAGAGGGCAATAAATTGACTTTGGTTTCAAAAGAGAAATGGGAATCTGTGAATCCGTTGGTTGGGATTAATGGAGATACAAAAATTCTCAAAAATTGGTATCGTTGGATTATAAATAACGATGATAGTGGTAATTATGCGCCTGCTGGTGTTGATGCCTTTTGGACTAATACTCCTTATGGAGCAGATAATAATGCTTATGTGATCGATGGTAGCACTGGTTTAGCTATTACAGCTGATGTAACTAATGAGACAGATTATGAAGCATTACCAG
>CAZMIQ010000120.1:0-2508 GCA_964566525.1 uncultured Pseudomonadales bacterium
CCAAATTATATGGCGGTGATGTTACCAGGCGGCTTAAACTATTGGAAAAACAAAAGAAGGGCAAAAAACGCATGAAAAGTTTTGGTAAAGTCCAATTATCTCAAGATGTTTTTATGGCCGTGATGAAAAAGGACGAATAAATTATCCCTTGTCCGGTTTTGCACCTTATCTTCTAAGTTTTATTCTTAGCAGTCCCAAACTCCGCTTGACAAGTCTTAGCACTCTTATTATGATATTGCTAGTTTGCTTATTAATTTTAAGCATTGCAATTTTTATCTGATTTAAATTTTTTAATTTATCATTTTAAATCTTGCACTATTATTTTGGAAATTCCATCTTTAACTGACCGCCAAATTCAAATCTTAAAATGTATTATCGAAGAATATATTGAATCTGGTGAAGCAGTTGGTTCTGAAACTCTTGATCGAAAATATAACCTTGGTATTTCTCCCGCTACCATCAGAAATGAAATGGTAATTCTAGCTCAACAAGGTTTTCTTGATCAAGTTCACACTTCTTCTGGTCGTGTTCCCACTCCTGTTGCCATGAAATTTTACATCAAACAATTAATGCGAGAAAAAGATTTATCTGTCAAAGAAGAAGTTGAAGTCAAAAGCCGTATTTGGGATCACCGTGATGAAGCTGATGATTTATTGCGCCAAGCAGTTAGTATTCTGGCCAGTAAAGCCGATGGAATTGCCATTGCTCTTACCGATCAAGGCGATGTTTTTCACGCTGGTTATGCCAGAATTCTCAATGTTCCAGAATTCTATGACATTGATGTTACCAAGACTGTTTTCTCCCTGCTTGATGATATCGAGCAACTCAAATTAATTTTTAGTCTTAGTCGTGAAGAAGATCCAATTCATATCTTACTTGGTGATGATTTTAATAATGAATTCCTTTCTCCTTGTGGTGTTATTTATACCTCTTTTCCTATGGGTAGCTATGCCAACGCTAGTATGGGAGTTATTGGCCCTAGTCGCTTTGACTATGCCTACCTAATTCCCTTTATGCGCTACTTTAACGACCTAATGACTAATATCACCAAGGACTGGGAATAAATAAAGCTTTTTATTAATTTAATAAATTTATTTACTATGGTAAAAAATCCAAAAGACCCCAAAACTAAAACCCAGCATCAAGATCAACATATAAAAGATCTTAAAAATCAAATTTCAGATTTAAGCACTCAAAAATTAAGAGCTTTAGCCGATTATCAAAATTTACAAAAACGGGTTGAAAAAGATAAAGTTGATTTTGTTAAATATGCTAACCAAAAGCTACTTCTACAAATTATTGAACTTAAAGATATTGTTGACCGAGCTGAAATTTTTATCACTGATCCGGGCCTAAAAATTGTCAAAGATCAATTAGTTTCTTTACTAAAAGATAATAATGTTGAGGAAATTGACGCTCTTGGTCAAGAATTTGATCCAGAAACTATGGAATGTGTTGATAAAAATCAAACTGATAATAATTTAGTCGCTGCCGTTAATCAAAAAGGCTATAGGCTTTTTGATAAAATCTTGCGCCCTGCTCAAGTTACTGTCGGCCAAGTCGAAAAAAAATAAATCTAAATAATACTAATTAATTACAATTTTAAATACAAATTTATCCAAGCAAGATTTAAAATTTTAAATTTACTTTAAATTTATCTTTTAAATTTTGCCCAAAAATATATGTCTAGTTCCAAAATCATTGGTATCGATCTCGGTACTACCAACTCGGTTGTTGCTATTATGGAAGGCGGTAAACCCAAGGTCATTCCTTCTTCTGAAGGCAATAATACTGTTCCCTCTATTGTTGAGCCAGCCAAAAATTTAGTTGGCGAAGTAGCCAAACGTCAAATGGTGCTTAATCCTGAAAATACTATTTATTCCATTAAGCGCTTAATGGGACGCAAAATTTCTGATGCCGAAGTCAAAAAAACTCAGGAAATGGTTCCTTATGAAATTGTTGAAGGCAAAAATAAATCTGTGGCCGTCAAAGTTAGTGGCAAAGTCTATACTCCTCAAGAAATCAGTGCCAAAATTCTAGCTAAAATGAAAGCTGACGCTGAAGCTTATTTGGGTGAAACCGTTGATCGAGCCGTAATTACTTGCCCAGCTTATTTCAACGATAGTCAAAGACAAGCTACCAAACAAGCCGGTGAAATCGCTGGTCTTAAAGTTGAGCGCGTCATTAATGAGCCAACCGCTGCCGCTTTAGCCTATGGATCAGACAAAAATAAAAATGAAAAAATTGCTGTTTATGATCTGGGTGGCGGTACTTTCGATATCTCCATCCTTGAATTAGGTGACAATGTCTATGAAGTTAAATCTACCAATGGAGATACTCATTTGGGCGGCGATGACTTTGATCAAAAAATTATTGACTGGGTTACCACTGAATTTAAAAAAGAAAATGGCATTGATCTTAAAAAAGACAAACAGGCTTTGCAGCGTATCAAAGATAGCGCTGAAAAAGCCAAAAAAGAACTTAGCTCCAGCCAAGAAACTGAAATTA
>CAZMIQ010000121.1:0-2498 GCA_964566525.1 uncultured Pseudomonadales bacterium
TGTACTGTTTTGGCAAACTCAAAGGTTCGCGTGAAGCATTATCCACCACCAATATTTGGTATTCGAAATCATCTACTTCAATTTTTGCTAAACTCTCCAAACACTCGCGCGTATCCTTATCAGTATTATAATGCACGATAATAATAGAAATTTTATCCATAACTTTATTATATCACACTCGTTAAACTCTCAAAAAATCAAGATTTCTTAATTAAATCTTTACCTATCCAAGGTTGTAAAACCTTAGGTATGCCAATTGAACCATCAGTTTTTTGATAATTTTCGATCACTGCTGCCAACAATCTCGGACTAGCTGCCATCGTATTATTTAGAGTATAAACGAATTTAGTTGTCCCATCACTTGCTCGATATTTCATATTTAATCTTCTAGCTTGAAAATCATTGAAGTAACTCGCCGAATGAGTCTCACGATATTTATTTTGACCAGGAAACCAACTTTCTATGTCATATTTTTTTCTCTGACCAGCTCCCATGTCGCCAGTACACATCAATAATACTTGATACGGAATGCCCAAATCCTGCAATAATCTTTCTGATAGTGCCACCATTTTTTGATGCCACTGTCTCGTCACCTCTTCGTCAGCCACTGTATAAACCACTTGTTCAATTTTATTAAATTGATGCACTCTAATTATACCTTTAGTGTCTTTACCATAAGTTCCAACTTCTCGTCTAAAACATGGCGAGATGCCTGCCATTTTTACCGGCAAATCCTTTTCACGTAAAACTTCACCGCTATGAAAACTAGTTAAAGCCACTTCTGAAGTCCCAGCCAAAATCTGTTCATCTTGCGTCTGATAATGATCTTGCTTACCCCAAGGAAAATAACCGGTACCCGTCATTGCTTCTTTTTTTACTAAGACTGGCGCGGTCATCGGCGTGAAACCTTCTTCAACTAAAATCTTTAAGGCATAATTTAATAATGCTTGTTCTAGCAAAACCGCTTCATTTTTCAAAATATAACTTCGAAAGCCACCAATTTTCACGGCTCTTTTTACGTCTACCAAATCCAAAGCTTCCATTAATTCTTCATGAGTTTTTGCTGGAAAATTAAATTTAGGAGTTTCACCTACTCGCCTTACCACTTGATTACCTGTTTCATCTTTACCCACTGGCACATCAGCTGCTGGCACATTAGGAATCTGCAAATTAAATTCATTAAAGGCTTCCTCAACGGCTTTCAATTTTACTTCCATTTTCTTTAAGTCTTCTTTTAATTGTTTGCCCAATTGTACCAACTTCTCATCTGGCCGCCCACCATCATTTTTTAAGTTCATTTTGATCTTAGCGGCATTTTTATTCACTTTACTTCTGCCTTCTTCCACTTTTTGCAACATTTTTCTTCTTTTCTGATCAATTGACAATAATTCATCCAGTGATTGAGTTTCTAGTTGTTTGTCAAGCATCGCTTGTCTCACTACTTGTTCATGTTCACGAATATAATTAATGTCTAACATTGAATTATTTTCCTTTCACTACTACTTCACACTCTTGATTTTCCAATTTTTTTAAAGTCGGGAAAGCAATCACTTCTTTAATCGCCC
This sequence comes from uncultured Pseudomonadales bacterium, assembly GCA_964566525.1. Taxonomy (GTDB): domain Bacteria; phylum Patescibacteriota; class Microgenomatia; order UBA1400; family PJMF01; genus CAZMIQ01. The sequence goes on from CAZMIQ010000121.1 coordinate 1,566, forward strand.
AATTATTAGTTAAAAGCATCACTAATCGATCAATACCTAAACCAACTCCACCCAAAGGAGGCATACCATATTCCATCGCTTCCAAAAACTCCTCATCCATTGGCTGGGCCTCATCATCACCTTCTCTCATACGTTTCTGTTCATTTTCAAATCTCGCTCTTTGTTCCAAAGGATCAGTGATTTCGCTCCAACCATCAGAGATTTCTTTACCACCGATATAAAGCTCGTATCTTTCGACTAATTCACTATTTAGGCGATGCGTTTTTGCTAACGGACTCACGTCTTTCGGATAATCAATAATCCAAGTCGGTTCAATTAACTTACTCGTCACCAAATGATCAAATAAAGAGAAAATCGCCTTGCCTCTAGTAAACTCGCCAATAGGCTTCAAATTATACTGTTTTAATAATTTTTTCAATTCTTGATCTGTAAGCTTATCGATTTCTATTTGCTCATGTTTTTTCAATGCCTCTTCCATCGTCATTTTCGGCCACCACTGATCATTACTCCATAATTCTAACTGATGATTGCCTACCATTAAAGGTACTTTGCCATTAATTTTCTGATGTAAAAACTTAATTAGAAGTTCAATTTCATTCATCATTACTCGATAATCACCATAAGCTCTATACCATTCGATCATTGTAAATTCTGGCAAATGTGTTTGGTCAATCCCTTCATTCCGGAAATTCCTCGCAATTTCAAAAATTCGCTCCATTCCGCCCACAATTAATCTTTTTAAATAAAGTTCTGGTGCAATTCGTAAATAAAAATCCGCATCCAAAGCATTCATATGAGTGATAAATGGTTTAGCATTAGTCCCACCATACAGAGTTTGTAAGACTGGTGTCTCCACCTCTGTATAATCCAATTCCTCTTGCATAAACTGACGTAAATATCGCAAGACTTGCCATCTTTTTTGCAAAACTAATC
>CAZMIQ010000122.1:0-2472 GCA_964566525.1 uncultured Pseudomonadales bacterium
CTTGATAAAGTTGTCCAGCGAGAGTTTTATTGTGAGCGATGACTAGAGTTGGCTTATTCGTATTCGCAATTACATTCGCCATGGTATAAGTTTTACCACTACCTGTGACTCCGAGTAAAACTTGAGCAGCTGCTTTCTGATTAATGCCTTGGGTTAATTTATTGATTGCCTCGACTTGATCGCCCGCTGGTTGATAAGGAGCACATAATTTGAATTTAGTCACAATTATTATCCCCCTCTAACTTGCGCTTGAATTTGTTAGTTTATTGATAGTTGCTAAGGTCAACTTTAACTCCTGGGCTCATAGTAGCACTAAGAGTAGCTTTGATGGCTTTGCCAGAGAGAACTTTAAGTAAAGCATTGAAGTTTTCGGCTAGTTGTTCGCTTGGCATATCAGCTTTACCTAAGGAAACATGGAGTAAAGGAGCTTTTCTTTCGGTTTTTAAGACAGTTTTGCCGCTTAATAACTCTTTTTTGGCCTTGACTGGATCATTAACGATAGTGCCATTTTTAGGATTGGGCATTAAACCTTTTGGTCCTAAAATCCTGGCTAATTTAGCTAATTTAGGCATGAAATTTGGCTCAGTGAGTAAAATATCGAAGTCTAATTTGCCAGCGCTGATATCTTTAAGTAAATCATCGGTGACAATTTCTACTTTGAGAGTTTTGCCAGTGCTATGAGGGAAACTGACATTGATTTGATTATCTACTTCTTTCAAGACTAAATCAGCATTAATGGTAGCAACAAAATTTGCATAAGAAGTTTTTTTGACCAAATTAATGGCATCAAGAACTGAATAATATTTTTTACGATCAACTAAGGCTTTCATGTCACGATACTTTTGTGAACGTGGATTAGTTTTAAGGACGTTTTTTTTGCCTTTAATAGTTTTTTCTATTACCTCACTTGTTGGTTTTTCAGCTGAGACAATTTTAACTTTATCTTCGTTAGTATCTACAGTGACGTTTTTTTTAGCTCCCATATTTCCTTTCTGCTGCCACAAATATTTATTAGTAGCAGTGCGAAATTGAATAATTGATTAAATAATTTCTACTCCCATACTTTTAGCGGTGCCAGCAACTACTTTGATAGCAGCAGCTAAGTTATTGGTATTTAAATCTGGTAATTTGGTTTTGGCAATATCTTCAACTTGTTGGGCAGTGAGTTTGCCAACATTATCTCTACCGGCAGTGCTGCTACCTTTTTTAAGTTTTAATGCGTGTTTGATTAAGGCTGAAACGGGAGAAATTTTGAGTTCAAAAGTAAATGATCGATCTTGATAGACAGTGATTTCAGCGGGAATGACTTGACCTTTTTTGTCTTGGGTGGCAGCATTATATTGTTTGAGAAAATCCATCATATTGATGCCTGCTTGACCTAAAATTGGTCCAACTGGAGGGGCTGGAGTGGCGGTCCCTGCTGGGAGATTTAATTTTAATTTATTAATGATTTTTTTTGCCATGTGTACTTTCAAATTATATAATTATTATCTGACTTTCTGAATTTGTAAGAAATCTAATTCGACTGGAGTTTCGCGACCAAAAATATTGATTAAAACCTCCAATTTGCCTTTAGCTTCATCAATTTTATTAACAGTGCCCAAAAAGTCATTGAATGGTCCATCGATAATTTTAACGGCTTCGCCTTCAGTATAATCAGCTTTAAATCTAGGCGTAGCTTGACTAATGTATTTTTGGATAGCATCAACTTCACTTCTTGATAAAGGAAGAGGTTTATTGCCGCCAGTACCGACGAAACCAGTAACTCCTTGAGTGGTGCGGACAGCAAGCCAGCTTCTGTCAGTTAATTCCATTTTGATTAGCATATAGCCTGGAAAGATTTTTTCATTAATGGTTTTATGTTGTCCTCTCCTGATTTGAATTTTTTCTTGAGTAGGAATTAAAACTTGTAAAATTTCAGCTTCTAAATTGAGAGTTTGAGTTCTTTGTCTGAGAGTTTCGGAAACTTTATTTTCATGTCCAGAATAAACGTGAACAATATACCATTTGGCTTTGGGATTTTCTTGATCAGAAATAACGACTACATTAGGTGACATCACTTTTACTTCTTGAACATCGGGGGCGATAACTTCACCATTAACTTGATTGTCAATAGTTGTTTGTTCCGGAGAGTTAATTTGATTTTGATCTACTTTTTTTGTCATAATGATTCCTTAATTAATTAGCCATTGAATGAGATAGCGAAAAGCGAAATCAATAGCAGTGACCATAACAGCGATGGTGACTGATAAAGCGATAACTAAAGTAGTCATTTCCCAAGTATCTTTTTTGCTTGGAAAAGAGACTTTGCCTATTTCTAGCCAAACGCTGCGTAAATAATCATTTATTTTTTTCATAATCTAGATGGGATATTATATCATAATTTGAACTAAATATGAAGTCAAATTTATGAGCCACGGGTGGGATTCGAACCCACGAACCAAGGTTTTGCAGACCCGGCCATTAGACCAC
>CAZMIQ010000123.1:0-2209 GCA_964566525.1 uncultured Pseudomonadales bacterium
CTTTGTTTTTGAACCCCGCTCAGTTTTATTCCTCTTTCTCCCACCACAGTTTGATATTTTTTTTCTAATTTATTCAAAAAATCATCCGCTTGGGCAAATTTAGCCGCCTTTTCAATTTCACTTTCGCTGGCATTCGGCATACCATAGGCAATATTATATGCCACCGTATTATTGAATAAAATTGGTTCTTGTGGCACAAAGCCAATCAATGAACGCAAATAATTTCTGGTCATTTTTTTAATATTAATATTATCAATTAATACTTCACCTTGATTGACATCATACATCCTTTGGAGTAATTTAGCGATGGTGGTTTTACCCGCGCCAGAATAGCCAACCAAAGCAATCACTTCTCCGGGCCTGATTTGCATGTTTATGTCCTTTAAGGTCATACTGCGATCATTTTCATATTGAAAATCAACTTTAATAAAATCAATTTTCCCTTGCAAATTTTCAATTTCTTGCGGAACAACTGGGTCAACTACCACCGATTTTTCTTCCAAAATCGATAAATAATTTACTAAGTCTTCATTTTTTCTCGCTAAATGTCTGACAAAATTAATAAAAAAGTCTATTCGCCGGCTCAAGGTGGAGGAAAAGCTAATGATAAAAACAAAATTAGCAAGAGTTAGAGTCTGATTTTGCAAATCTGAAATGGTTAATAATAAGATGAAAGCCATAAATGCCGTATTAGTAATGGCAATCATAAGGTCGAAATAACGAAAACTCATAAAGTATTTTAATAATCTATTTTTCCAATCACCTAAAACCTCTTTTAAGCGGTTAATTTCAAATTTTTCTTGCGCGAAGTATTTCACCGTTTCGAAGTTAATCAAATTATCTACTTTACTCGTTGTTAATTTATTATCAACTTCGTTAAATGTGCTTCTTGCTTTCAAGTTTGCCTTCAGGATAAAATAGCTCAAGCCACTAGTGACCGAAAAATTAATTAAAACTAACAGTGCATATTTAATATTTAAATGTGCAAAACTAAAAAACATTAATAATAAACCGATGGTTAATTCAGTAAAACCATAATATAAGGCTTCAGCAAAAGAAAAAACTGCATCATCGCCACGATTGATTAAGCTTAGCAATTTACCCGAACTTTTTTTGACGTGATAAGCGAAATCTAATTCGTGAACTTTTTTCATGATATCAGTTAAAATTATAGTGGAAGTATTCACAATGCTTTGATTAGCAAAATAGCCATTAACTGCATCTGCTAAACGAGAAAATAAAATTGACAGTATAAAGATTGCAGCCACCAACTTTAATTGTTGAAAGTCTTTTTCGGTGGCCAACTCAGTTAATTTGGCAAAAAAGAAGGGATAAGCATTAAAAAGTAAAGTCGCGATCACCCCAAAAAACATTGAAATAATGAAATACCAAGGTTTTTTAAAAATATAATAGAAAAATAAATTTAGTTTTTTCATTAAGCATATTATAACATTATCTGGTGAAATAAAATTGAATAGCGTAAATATATTTTTATCAGCTGAGGTCTTTAGGCATAAAAATTTTTCAATCTAAAAACACTTGCTTGCGCCAAGAAAAAGACTAAGGGCTTAATAATATCGCAATTTACTATTTTGTCACTTTTCTGTCACTATCATGTGGATAATATATGGGAAGGGCTTTTTAATAAATAAAAATTTCAAATTCAAACTGGTGGGCGTTTCTTTATATATAAAAAAAGAAAGCCTCAGTCAGTTAGTCCACCAATTGGTATTAAGTTAATACTGATTGTGTTAGAAAGAGTAATGAAAATTATTTTTTCCATAAAGGTTGGCAAAGCTGTTTTGACAGCGAGCTATAGCCTGAAGTCAAAAAAAATAACCTTCAGCATCAAACTCTAAGGTTATTTTGTCAACTGGTGGGTATATCACATGCCCACCATTTTGAATTTGAGAGTATTATAACATGGAAAATAGGGAAAATATTCCCAAATGTATGTGAACCTATTCATGTAAACCTATTCAGTGAATTTATTCAGATGGGCTTATTCAAAGCCTCGCCCCTAAACCCTCCCCTAAAGGGGAGGGAAGTTGCGCGATATGGATATCTGTTGAACCAAGATCGAGTATTATATTGGCAGATCAACTATGATCTTATATTGAATGCATGATGTTTTTGAGACGCAAAATCTTGTGTCTCTACCCAGTTCCTAACCTAGAGCCCCGACCGTAAGGTCGAGGGATGAAGTTAT
>CAZMIQ010000124.1:0-2045 GCA_964566525.1 uncultured Pseudomonadales bacterium
TCAGAATTTAATCAAATCGATCAAGCAAAACATCTTAAGATCTCGTCATAGGGCGTTTACTAAGGTCAATACTGAATTAATTGCACTTTACTATAATATTGGTAAAAATATTGTTTTAAAACAAAAATCATCTAATTGGGGTGATGATTTAATAGGTCAGATTGAGAAAGATTTGAAAGAAGAGTTTTCCGACTTGAATGGTTTTTCTAGAAGAAATATTAACTACATGAGAAGTTTCTATTTGTTTTTTCAGGATGAACAATTTGTGCAGCAAGTTGTTGCACAAATTCCTTGGGGTCATATAATTTTATTGTTAACAAAAATTAAAAATTTAGAAGAGGCAATTTTTTATATTAATGAAAGTATTCAAAATTCTTGGTCGAGAGTGATTTTAGAGCATCAAATAGAGCTTAATTTATATGTTAGAAATGGAAAGCTTTTGAGTAATTTTAGTCAAACTGTCAAGAATGAGCAATTAGAATTAGTAGAAAGTTGCTTTAAAGAAAATTATATTTTCGATTTTTTGGCCTTAAGTGAAAAAGTTAAGGAAGCTAATTTGGAAAACGCTTTAGTTGAAAATATTACTCATTTTTTAATGGAATTAGGAAAAGGTTTTGCTTTTATTGGTAGACAAAAAAAAATTGTTGTCGGTGAGAAAGAGTTTTTTATAGATTTGCTTTTTTATAATTTTATTTTGAAAAGATTTATAGTAATTGAAATTAAAACAGTTGAATTTGAGCCAGAGCATTTTGGTCAGATTAGCTTCTATGTAACAGCAATAGATAAAGATATCAGAAGAGCAGATGATAATGAAACCATTGGTTTATTGATTTGCAAATCGAAAGATAGAACTGTAGTTGAATATGCTTTATCAAATAATAAGAAACCGTTGGGAGTGGCTGAGTATCAGTCAAAGAAAATTATTGATGATTTAGGTAAATTTTTACCATCTAAAATAGATTTAGAGGCAATAGTTAAAAAAACTGAAGCGGAAATAAAATAATTAAAACATGATAGAAAGTCATTATGAAAATTAGTGGTTGGCAAAAAGTAACTTTATTAGATTATCCAGAAAAGGTAGCGTGTACCATTTTCACCAATGGTTGTAATTTTCGTTGTCCTTTTTGTCATAATCCAGAGTTGGTCATTAGGACTAATGAAGCGCCAGTGATTCCAGAAGAGGAAGTTTTGGAGTTTTTGCGTGAAAGGCAAGGAAAATTGGATGGGGTTTGCATTACTGGGGGCGAACCTTTAGTTCATCAAGATATTGCTCAATTTATGCGTCAAATTAAAGAGCTGGGCTTTTTAATTAAATTAGATACCAATGGCTCTTTTCCTGAGAGATTGAAGGCTTTAGCCAAAGAAAAATTAATTGATTATGTCGCCATTGATATTAAAAATTCGAAAGAAAAATATGCGCAAACTATTGGAGTAAAAAATTTTAATATTAAGCCAGTCGAAGAAAGTGTGGAGTTTCTAATGAAAGGTGAATTGCCTTATGAATTTAGAACGACCTTAGTGAAGGAATTTCATACTTTAGTAGATATGGAGAAAATTGCGACTTGGATTGGCGGCGCTAGAGCTTATTTTTTGCAAAATTTTGTCGATTCTGGTGACTTAATTGGTGAAAATTTGCATGGCTTGTCCAGAGATGAAATGTGGAAATTTTATCATCATATCAAGGACAGTTTTAGTTTGATTGAATTACGTGGGATAAATTGACTATTGACAAATTGAGGAAAATACTATATATTGTATATCCTTAGTTAACGACTCACTATATATAGTAGTTAGAAAATTAAGTGTTAATAGTTAGTGCGTGACAACGCAAGAAAGGTACAATATGTACAAGGTGATCAAAAGAGATGGACAAGAAACCAATTTTAATCTCAGTAAGATCAGCCAAGCGATTAAAAAAGCTTTTACTGCCCAGAATAAAGAATATTTGGATGAAGTCATTGATTTATTAACGACGAGGGTGATGGCCGATTATGAGGAAAAGATAGTTGATAATAAGGTGACAGTGGAGCAAATTCAAGATAGTG
>CAZMIQ010000125.1:0-2000 GCA_964566525.1 uncultured Pseudomonadales bacterium
TTGGAGAAGTAAGCGATTTGGCCGCAATTCTAAAAAAGAGACAAACAACTGACGGCAAAATAAATAATGACCAAAGCACTCAAGACAAAAAACCAAAAGTGGGCAGAAATGAACCTTGTCCTTGCGGAAGTGGGAAAAAATATAAAAAGTGTTGTGGAAAAAATGAGTAAGAGCGAATAATTTGGTGGAAATAAACAGAAAGTGTCAAAGATGAAAATCATTTCTTGGAATGTGAATGGCATTAGAGCAATTGTGCGTAAAAATTTTTTTCAAGTATTGGAAGATAATCAACCGGAGATAATAGGCATTCAAGAAACTAAGACCAATAAAGTATTGCCACTAAAAACAGACTATGGAGAGTATTGGTCTTTGGGTGAAAGAGCTGGTTACGCTGGAACATTGTGTTTGGTAAAAAATGTAGAGGCTAAAAGAAGAGAATTACCCAATATATTGTCAGCGGAAGGCAGAGCTGTTTTGCTGGAATTAGAAGAGTTTTTTTTATTAAATGTATACTTTCCTAATGGCGGGATGGGGCCTGAGCGACTAGCATATAAAATGAATTATTATCAGAAATTTTTGCAGTTCGTGAAAGAGTTAGAAAAAGAAAAACCAGTGATTTTCATGGGTGATGTTAATACGGCTCATCAGGAGATTGATCTGGCGAGACCGAAGGAAAATAGTAAAAATACTGGTTTTTTACCACAAGAGCGAGCGTGGTTGGATGAAGTAGTGAATAGCGGTTTAACAGACGTTTGGCGTGAATTTCATCCCAATGAAGTTGATTATTCGTGGTGGGATTATAAAACTAAAGCGAGAGAGAGAAATGTGGGTTGGCGGATTGATTACTTTTTTTGCTCAAAAGCATTATTACCAAAAATTAGTAAGTGTGAAATTTTGAGTGACATAATGGGGAGCGATCATGCCCCAATTTTATTAGAAATTAATTGACCTATAATATATTTATTATATTTAATGGTTTTTATTGGTGGTTAATTTTGGCATAAAAGAAGAGAAGAGAAAGTATTACTAGTGATAAAAAAATTAAGCTGCTCTCCCCTAGCTAGCTTCGGGTTTTTTATGGTTAGTTTTTGAGGCAGCGTATGCTAAACCCATAGTTTTTATTACCATTATCACTTGGAACGACACTACTCATATTATAATTAATATGATAGGCGTTTAAGGCTGAACTAGGAGTACTACTCCACCAATAACCATTGCTACTTTGGTAATATACACTACCGGACAAACTACAGAGTCCAGAAAAGGATCCTTTCCACAAATCAGGTATTGGTGAACCAATGGCAGCATAAAAAACAGCAAAGTCTCCACCAGTATTACTAGTGGGCAAACGCCACCCTTCGGGACAAAGCCCTTGGACATTGGTGGTCGGACCAGTATAGGTAGTATTGTAATAAGCAGTAGAATGCTGCATGGCTGCTTGCCAGTTATAGTAATAACCACAGGTAGTGGAGCCTGCTGTACAGGGAGCAGAGCCGCCAACGCGAGGATCGCGACAATCGCCGTAAGTGCCAGCACCAAACTGATTAGAGGGCGTGGCAGAACCATTACCAGCAAAAGTGGATTTACCAGCACAAGCATCAGTGTCGCCACCATACATTAAATTGTCGACCATCCAGCATTTACCATCAGCGAATTTTCTAATTTCATATTGTTTACCATCTCTAATGTCAGTTAAAATTGGTCCTTGGGTGAAATTAGTGCCAGTGGGAGTAGTTAAGGAAGCGCAATCGTCCCAACCTTGCATGGTAGTATTACCCAAAGCATTCCATTTAGCTAAATCAACAAATTTGCCAGTAGTGGTAACTTTAATCACTTCCCGACCATTAATGGTGGTAGTAGCTCCAACAGGCATGGAGAAAGGAGAAAAACGACGAGCATTAATTAATGAAGGTGAAGAAAAAAATAAACAAAAGAGTAAACTAATAATTAAACAGAGGGCTGAGAGATTGGGCTGGTGAGCCGTTTTTTTCATATAGAGT
>CAZMIQ010000126.1:0-1953 GCA_964566525.1 uncultured Pseudomonadales bacterium
AACTCGGGCTCACTTCATCCACAGACTATCGTCTGTGGTTTTAAGTAGGGAACGATTAAAAATCCACCATATTTTATTTTCTACTCACTTCCAATCTGTAGTATAATACCTACATGAATTTTAGCCAAAAGCTCCAAAAACTCATCAGTAAACTATTTATTGTCTTAATCTTTATCCTCCCTTTTGTTTTTTGCTGGATTAGCGATGAGCTTTTTGAATTCAATAAAATGCTTGTCGTTTATGCTTTTAGCCTCATACTTACCTCTCTTTTCATCATCCGCATGATTCTCGAAAAACGTCTTATCTGGCAAAAAACTATTTTTGACTGGCCTTTTGCCCTTTTTTTAGGCTCACAAATTATTTCTACCATTTTTTCTCTTCATCCTCGTACCTCACTTCTTGGCTATTATACTCGCCTCAATGGTGGTTTGCTTTCAACTATAGCCTATTTGGCTCTCTTTTATACTTTTGTTAACAATATTGACCAACGCGCTCGCAGACAATTCTTTGCTAGTCTTTTTGCTGGCGGCGCTCTAGTCAGTTTATATGCTATTGGCGAGCATTATGGTCATTCCTTTAGTTGCTTAATTATCAAAGGCAATTTTGATGTTAGTTGTTGGGTGCAAGATGTTCAAACTCGAGTTTTTGCCTCTTTTGGTCAACCAAACTGGTTAGCCGCCTATAATGTTACTCTTATTGGTTTAGGCATAAGTCTACTCATCTCTCACTGGCTCAAATTTCTCTCACCTAATTCTAAAGCTGCCCCACCAAAATTTTCACTCACTTATTTCATTATCGCTCTAAGCGTTTATCTCAATTTTCTAGCTTTGATTTTTACTAAATCCCGCTCTGGTATTCTAGCCTTCTTTGTCAGTCTAGCTTTTATCATTCCCACCTTAATTATCTTTTGGTTCCGCCAAAAAATCCTGACTCGGCGCCACTTTACTACTCTCGGTCTCATCTTACTTGGTTTTCTTATTCCCGCCTTAATCTGGGGTACTCAATATACCCCTAGTCTCCAACAATTCATTTCTACTACTTTTGCAGCCTATCAACTACCACCAGAATTGCCCGCCAATCTCTCCCATCTAAATCTTCAAATTACTGACTCAGGCGACATTCGTCGCATAGTTTGGCGAGGAGCACTCAAAATTTGGCAGACACACCCTTTTATCGGTACTGGTGTAGAATCATTTGCTTATAGCTATTACAATTATCGACCCACTGATCACAATTGGACCAGCGAATGGGACTTCCTTTATAATAAAGCTCATAATGAATTTCTCAATTTTGCCGCTAACTCAGGGACTTTAGGACTTTTGAGCTATTTACTCATCTTTTTTACTCTCGGTTTTTTCACGCTCAAATTCATTTTTTTCAAAAAACAACCCTCTACTCATTACGTTTATCTACTTATTGGGCTCAATGGCGGATTATTAGCTCTATCTATTACTAATTTTTTCGGTTTTAGCACCGTCGCAGTTCAAGTCCTCCTTTTTTTATTCTTAGCCATTAGTGCTCAAATCTTTACCCAATCACCCAAAATAACTGTTCAAGCCCTACGTTTTCATACTCAATGGCAAAATATTGCTCTTTTTTTCACTGTTTTTTTCACTTTTTATTTTCTCAACCAAGTTTGGCTCACTTGGTATGCTGATTTTAATTATGCTCGTTGCAAAAGTTCTGTTGGCAAAGTTGATATCAACCAAGCTCTTACTTATTGTCAACAAGCCATTAAATTACGACCAAAAGAAGCCACTTATTACGTTGATTTAGCTGATTTTTATGCTCAATATGCCGTCACCCTTGCCAAAAGAGATCCTCAATCACCTCACATTAATGATCTCGCCAATCTTAGTCTAAAACTTAGCGATCAATCAATGGTTTTAAATCATGTCAATCTTAACTTTTATAAAACTCGCTTCCGCACTTTATCTAATTTGGGTCTCCTCG
>CAZMIQ010000127.1:0-1777 GCA_964566525.1 uncultured Pseudomonadales bacterium
TTTATCAAGAATTAAGAGACTTTTTTCCAGAAAATGCCGTTTCTTATTTCGTCTCATACTATGACTATTATCAACCAGAAGCTTATATTAGCGCTACCGACACTTACATCGAAAAAGAAGCTACTATTAATGACGAAATCGACAAACTTCGTCTTAGCGCTACCACTAATTTACTAACTCGTCCAGACAGCATCGTTATTGCTTCCGTCTCCTGCATTTATAATTTAGGCTCTCCCGCCGATTATGCCAATAGTTTCTTAGAGATTATTGCTGGTGAATTAATTAGTCGCGAAAGCATTCTGCAAAGATTGCAAGCTTTACAATATCAAAACTCACCTTATGACTTAAAAAGAGCCACCTATCGCATTAAAGGTGACGTTATTCAAGTTTGGCCCGCTAATGAAGATACAGCCTGGATGATTGACACTTTAGATGATCGCATTACTAGCATTACTAAATTCGAACCAGACTCAGGTCGAATCATCGATCAACCAAATAAAGCCATCGTTATTTACCCCGCCAAACACCATGTCATCATGGGCAATGATAAAGACACCGCTCTTGCACAAATCAAAAAAGACTTGCACGCTCGCCTGCAAGAATTAAGATTGGAAAACAAAATTATTGAAGCCTATCGTTTAGAACAAAAAGTCAATTATGATCTCGAACAAATCATGGAATTTGGTTTTGTTAATGGAATTGAAAATTACACTCGCTATTTCGATGGTCGACAAACGGGCGAACCACCTTTTACTCTCATTGATTATTTTTGGGAAAATTGTAAAATTTTCAAACAAAATAGTTTTCTCACCATTATTGATGAATCACACATTAGTATTCCGCAAATTCGCGGGATGTTTTTTGGTGATTTTTCCAGAAAACAAAATCTAATCAAATATGGCTTTCGCTTACCCAGTGCTTTAGACAATCGACCCCTGAAATTTCACGAATTTTTAGCCAAAAATCAACAATTTATTTTTGTCAGCGCTACACCCAGCGAATGGGAAATAAAATATGCTGATGACAAAGTCATTGAACAATTGGTCAGACCCACCGGTTTAGTCGATCCAGAAATTGAAGTTCGTCCCACCCAAAATCAAATTGATGATTTGATAAAAGAAATTTATCACAGAAAAAAAATTGGTCAAAGAGTCTTAGTTACTGTTTTAACTAAAAAAATGGCCGAAACCCTCACAGATTTTCTCAACGACGAAATTAAAATGAAAAAATTTATCACTGACAATTTTGGCGAACAAAATTGGCTCGAAAGCCCCTTACCACAAGTCGCTTATTTACATTCTGATGTCGAAACTCTTGACCGCTCAGATATCCTCAATGATTTGCGCGAAGGTAAATATGACGTCCTAGTCGGTATTAATTTACTCCGTGAAGGTTTAGATTTGCCAGAAGTCTCATTAGTTGCTATTCTCGACGCCGATAAAGAAGGCTTCTTAAGATCCACCACCTCTCTTATCCAAACCATCGGTCGAGCCGCTCGTCATCTTAATGGTCGAGCTATTTTATACGCCGATAGAATCACCAACTCTATGCAAATTGCCATCGACGAAACTAAAAGAAGAAGAGAATATCAGCTCTCATATAATCAAAAAAATAATATCACGCCAACAACCATCAATAAAATTATCAGAGAAAAAATGATTGACCGAGACGAATCAAAAAAGCAAAATCAGTCATTAGGTGAGCAACTAATTACCAAAAATGGTAAAAAAACTCTCCTTATTAAATTAGATAAAAAAACTCAAATCGATGTTAATAA
>CAZMIQ010000128.1:0-1741 GCA_964566525.1 uncultured Pseudomonadales bacterium
AGAACAAAAAAAATCTCTCCGCATTATCGCTGATCACTTGCGCTCCGCCATTATTCTACTCAGTGAAGGTGTTTTGCCGAGCAATAAGGAGCAAGGCTATGTTCTCCGTCGCTTAATTCGCAAATCACTAGTTAAGGCCCATCTTTTGTCTCTCCCCGCTAGCAATTTATCTACTTTAGTCGAACCCATGCTGGAGTTATATGGTGAAATTTTTCCCCGCCTAAAAACTCAAAAAGACCACCTAATAACTGAATTAAACAAAGAAATAAATAAATTTTCCCAGACTCTCAAAAAGGGTCTCAAAGAAATTAATAAGCTCACCACTATCGACGGCGAAAAAGCTTTTCATCTTTATGAAACTTATGGTTTTCCATTTGAGCTAACCAAAGAAATCTTAGCCGAAAAAAATCTTCACTTACGTGATGAAGACTTTCTCGCTGCCAAAAAACAACATCAGGAAAATTCTAAGCTTAAAAGCGCGGCTAAATTCAAAGGTGGTCTCGCTGATCACGCCGAAATTACCGTCAAATATCACACTGCTAGCCACTTGCTCTTAGCTGCCTTAAGAAAACACCTCGATCCTAACATCGAGCAAAAAGGTAGTAATATTACTCACGAGCGGGCTAGATTTGATTTTACTTTTGATCGGGCTCTAACCCCAGATGAGGTTCAATTAGTCGAAACCACCATTAATCAATGGGTGCAGGCTGATGTTGAGATGATTAAAAAAAATTACCCCAAGCAAGAAGCTTTAGATTTAGTGGGGGGGAGTGTTTTCGCCGACCGCTACCCTGATACGGTTAGCGTCTATAGTTTAGCCGGTATTTCTAATGAGATTTGTATTGGTCCGCATGTCCAGCGCACTGGTGAAATTGGTAAACTAACGCTGGGCAAGCAGCAAAGTGCGAGTCATGGAGTGAGGCGGATATATATGTATATGGAGAAATAATAAGTTATACCATCATGCATAGTTGTACTCAATCAAAAAAAACAAAATATCTTAATCTTGTATCTTTATTTTACGCTCCATTTTATTTCGTCTTTTTTTCTTTTTATTTTCTTTTTTTTGCCATTATTTCATTAATGTATCGCCCACTTAAAAAATCCATCATTGTTCCTATTAAAAATCAAAATCTAGATGGGATAACTATTATTATTCCTACTTGGAATAAAAGAGATTTAATAATTAGCTGTTTACAAAATTTAGATCAAATTTTAGTAAAGAATAATTTGGACGTTCCTTTTGAAATTATTGTAATTGAAAACGGTTCTCAAGACGAAAGCTTGTTAGCTTTAAGAAAATTACAACTTCAAACTTCATTGAGTGTCCTGCCGCAGAAAGAAAACCTTGGTTTTAGCAGAGCAATCAATCTCGCGGTTTCTAAAGCTAATTATAATTATATTTATTTAATGAATAATGACATGATAGTGCAAAAAAATACTTTTCCTGCTCTAATAAAATACGCTCAAAAATTAATCGCTCAAAAAGATTATTTCTTTGCTATTGCTTCCCATATTTTACCAATTGACCAAAATAGCTACAATCATGAGTCAGGGAAAACTTTTGTAAATTTTCGCCTTGGTTTTATTCATGTTGGGCATTTGCTTAAAAAAACAGAGCTGCAAAAAGATAATAAAACATTTTATGCTGGTGGTGGTTCTTCACTTTTTAACAAGCATCTTTTTAGCATTCTTGGTGGTTATTACTACAAAATATATAAAACACTCTATTTTGAATATT
>CAZMIQ010000129.1:0-1734 GCA_964566525.1 uncultured Pseudomonadales bacterium
AATGGGTGCCCACCGAAGGTGCAGTTGAAACCGAGATGGTAATGCCTGATGCATCGCTGGTTACAGGATTTGCAGAGTCAACCCTGAAAGGTGTAAAAGAAGGTGAAGTGGTACAGCTAGAACGGATTGGATTCACCCGACTGGACCAGAAAGAAGATGGGAAGTTCAGGTTCTACTACGCCCATAAATAGAGCCTTATTTTTTTCACCTTTTTAATCCACTATTTTTTTTCTAAATGACTTTTTTTCATTACTAGGGCTATATTCTAAATGACTTTTTTTATGATTAGGGCTATTATTATTCATTTTAATGGGTTTTTTGAGTTAGTTTTTCAATTCTCATGTTATTTTTCGAGAACTTTTTTAGTGTAGTATCACTTTTATTTAAATTTTACGATGGAAGGACCCTTTTAAATAAATTATATCAAAAACAAAATTGTATTTTCACCATCAAAAACATGACAACCTCTAAAAACAAAGAAAATAGGCAATAAAAATACTTAAAATTTTTCACAAAAAATCTAGGGGGGGGGGCTAAATCACTTTATTATTTGTAATTTCAATCAGTTGATTTTGAGATCATTTAAAAATTAACCAATCAAAAAGATTAAATAATAATTTTTAAAATACTAGATAATAATATGATTTTTACCTATTAAATAATTCTGTAAGGTATTTTATGTGATATAATGAAAAGTGAAACTGAACAGAAAATTTTAGACGTTGCTTTAAAAGAGTTTGCAGAGAAAGGATATAAAGGTGCTACTGTTAGAGATATTGCAATAAAATCAGGGTTTAATGATAGTACCTTATTTAGAAGATTTAAAAGTAAAAGAGATCTTTTTGAAGAAGTTATAAATCAAGGGCATGAAAAAATGCACAGAGAGTTTGATTCAATACTTCACGACAGGCAATATGAAACTCCAAGAGATTTTTTAGAAACCTTCGTTAAAGATTATGCTGGGTTAATGGAAGAAAATCTCGAGATTTATGATTTAACCCTCCATGATAAAAGTGGAAAATTTGAGCATGATATGGCAGCATTTTTTAAACAGTTCACTGAATATATAGAAAAAAACCTCCCTGACAGTAAAATAGACCATGCAACATTTGTACTTACTATATCCGGGTTCATGTATACAATCGCTCTTGAAAAACATTATGGAGGAATTATTGTTAATTTTGAATATTTCATAGGAAAGTTCATAGATAACCTCCTTATGTGTATTGAATAAATCAACCTCATGCCAGAAGGTTTGTGTAGAATATTATCATTATTTTTTATCATTATTTTTATGTGATTATTGGTGAAGTAAATATGTACTTTTTAAGATAAATCCCACCATAATTAACGAACATATAAAAATTGAAAATTTTTACTGTGAAAAATCATAGAATTTTCAACACTACCATTCAATATAAATTTGATCTGTGCACTGAATCCAGGACATGAGCGTAAATCAAACTATTTTTTTGGTTAATAAATACCAATTTTACTCTATTATAAATCCAGCTAAAAAAAACTACTTTTTTTAATAAAAATTTGCCATATGTTCTTATTTTAGTAAATCTTATATTGGGGTTAGTCCAATTATTGCATTACTGCAATTGCAGTGATGCATAATAAAAAAATGTAAAAGGAGGTGAAAACGATAACAAAAAAAATAATAAAGCTGACATTTGCACTTGCATTCATCTTAATATGCATTGGAACAGTATCAGCAGCAACTGCCGA
>CAZMIQ010000130.1:0-1646 GCA_964566525.1 uncultured Pseudomonadales bacterium
AAACTGGGTAAACCGTGATTTTTTTCCCACATACATTGATGTTCGCTGATGGCGAAAGGTATGTCCGCACCTAGTTGCAAACCATATGACTGCAATTGCTGATCACTAAGCTGAAGCTGAAATTGCTGATTAATTTTTCTGATAAAAACACCAGCATTAAAACTACCGCCACCTAAGCCAGCGCCAAGAGGGATGTTTTTGGTCAATATAATTTTTATATTTGGGAGGGGGAAATCTTTTTTTAATAAATGATAAGCTTTAATAATCAAGTTATTTGAGTTATTAGGCACTTGGCTGTCATGACATTCAAGCTGGTCCTCGCTGCTAATTGGCCAATTTAGATCGATTCGATCATAAAGTGGCAAGCGATGCATGATGGTTTCGACTTGATGATAGCCATTAACAAGTCTTTGGTGAATAATCAAACCTAGATTAATTTTGGCTGGCGTAAAAAATGATAAATTAGTCATATTAGTAATGTTCTAAAGAAATTATTACCGTCGCACTCATGCCTTCTCCTTGACCACAAGCAGTTAATTGTTCGCCAGTAGTGAAGGCTAGACCGATGAATTCAACAGGTAGATTAAGCAAGTGAGCTAGAGATTTTCTGATAGCTAAATTATACTTTTCCAATTTTGGCTGCAGGCCTTCGACACTAATACTAAGATTACTCAGCCGATAAGAACGCTGTTGCAATTGCTGTAAAAATGGCTGAAGATAAGCCTTGGAGTCAGTGACACCAGATTGACAAAGAGAGTCAGCAATGGTCGAGAAAGAGCCACCGCCTAAGGCAGTGGAAATCGCATTGCATAGAGCGTGAAGAACAATATCGCCGTCTGAATTGGCCTCGAACTTCAAACCACAGGCAAAGGGTAAGCCACCTAAAAATAATTTTTCTTGATTTTCGGCAGTTATTAGGCGATGTGAGTCTTGACCAATACCGATGAGAAAAAGAGGTGAGCGACTCATGATTACAATGTTTCTAGATGTTTAACAACGGCTTGCGTAATCCAAGCTGGAGTACTAGCGCCAGCAATCACGCCGACGCTAAGAATGCTCGGATCAAACCAAGAGTGGTCAATCTCGCTAGCTTCATTGACAGCATAGCTAGGCTTTTGGCTGCTGCGAGCGACTTCGAGTAATCTTTGGGAGTTGCTACTATGAGGAGCACCAACCACAATTAAAAGGTCGACTTCCTGAGCGAGGCTCAAGACTGCTTGCTGTCTCTGGGTAGTGGCTTGACATAAATGTGGACGAATAGTGAGTAAGGGATATTTTTTTTGCAAGTGTTCGAATTTTTCTTTAGTTTCAAGCATAGAAAGGGTGGTTTGGGTCAAAACAACGGTATCGGCTGGTTTTTTGATAATCAGATCATCAATTCCTGATAAAGTGACGATTTTAACTCCATGCTCAACCTGACTAGTAACTGAGACAGCTTCGTCGTGGTCTTTACTGGAGGCAACATAAATGACTTTTTTACCATGATCAATTAATTGTTTAAGGATGGTTTGAGCAGCTTTGACCATCGGACAGGTGGCGTCAATTATATTAAGGTTTTTCTTAACTGCTTCTTGATAAAGAGCTGGTGGGGCACCATGAGCTTTAATGACTAGAGTGGCTTTAGCTGGCACTTTTTTTAGAGAAGA
>CAZMIQ010000131.1:0-1627 GCA_964566525.1 uncultured Pseudomonadales bacterium
CAAGCTTATTTTGAATTTCAAACACAAAAATATCCAGCTAATTTTGCCTTTTTACCCTCTACTCCAGATCAAGGTAGTAGCTATAAATTGACTTTAACACCAACTGATGAAGTTGAGATGGTAACCGATTTGCCTCATGGAACCTATGTAAATTTGAGTTTGCCTTTAAAAAATAATGCTCAGAGTTTTTTAATTCCACTAAATGCAGTTTATCAAACTCAAAACAGTAATTATGTTTTTATCTTAGCACAAAATGAGACGGGAGAAATGATCGCGGCTCAAAAGAATATTAGTTTGGGACCAGTAATTGGCGATTTGGTGGTGGTAGAGGGTGGTCTGAGTACGACTGATAGATTATTACTTAGTTTAAATTTGATCAACAATCAAAGAATTCAAATTCAAGAATAATGAGTTTATGAAATTTTCTTTTGTCCACCGATATTTAAGTAATTTAAGACTGATACTCTTTGCGTATTTATTATTGGTGGTGGCAGGAGTGCTCTCTTTGATCAATATTCCTCGCGAGTTAATGCCGAGCGTCAATTTCCCAATTGTGATTGTGTCGGTGGTCTTACCTGGCGCAAGTCCTAATGATATTGAAGATTTAGTCACTATTCCGCTGGAAGACCGACTAAGCTCAATTAATGGTCTAAAAACCCTCAGTTCTAGCAGTATGGAGAATACAGGTCTAGTAATTGCGCAATTTGAAGACAATTTGCCGGTGGAAGATTATGTCAGAGAAGTGAGCAGCAAATTGTGAGTGAGACTAATTTACCTAGCGATGCATTAAAACCAAATATTAATAAAATTAGCTTTGATGAATCGCCAATTTGGACTTTCTCTTTACAAGGCAATGATCGAATTGGCTTAAACTTAATAGCAGAAAAAATTGAAAAAGAATTACAAAAACAAAGCATTATTGACAGAGTTGAAATTTCTGGTTTGAGTGAGAGGGAAATTGTAGTTTTGGCTGATCCGAATAAATTAACTAATTTAAGCATTAGACCGCCATTTTTAGCACAAATTATCACTGCAGCTACTGGTAACATTCCAGCGGGAAATCTTAACGTTGAGACTTTAAATTATAATGTCGGAATTGATAAAACTGTGACCGATGTAGCGAGTTTGCGACAAATGCCAATTATACTCAATGGTGAGCTTTTCCGATTGGGTGAAATTACGGAAATATACGAACAAGAAAAACCTGGAAATGCTAGCGCTTTCCAGTTGGACCAAAATGGAGCAATTGGCGAGGTAATTACTTTCAATGTCTATAAAATCGCGGGAGCTCCAATCGACCGCGCGGCTAAGGTGGCTCGTGAAGTGACTGAAGAGATTGTAGCTGATTATCCGCAATTTTTCCTAAGAGATTTATTAGACTATGGTCAAGAAATTTCGAAAACTTTTTTGGATTTGGGTAAAAATATGATAGTGACAATAGCTTTAGTGTTTGTCGTGATGTTGATTTTTTTGGGTATAAGAGAGGCAACAATTTCGGCTTTTAGCATTCCAATTGTAATGCTATTAACTTTTGCGGGCATGACTTTTTTTGATTTGAGTTTAAACTTTATTTCTTTGTTTTCATTACTATTGGTTTTAGGAATGTTGGTAGATAATGCGATTGTGG
>CAZMIQ010000132.1:0-1596 GCA_964566525.1 uncultured Pseudomonadales bacterium
TGATCTGGACCTTCAGCTTTTAAAACTTGATAATTGGGTGTATTGTAACCTAAGGCCTGCACCTCTTCCTGCAAAGTACTTTTTGCATCACGATATAGACCACTCTCCACCACTTGCTCAAATTTACTTAAAATTACCTCAGTGATAAAACTTTTCACCACTTCAATCCCTTGATCTAAGTATAAACCACCAATTACCGCTTCCAAAGTATCGGCAATTAAAGCGCAATTTTCTCTTCCACCGCCACCTTCTTCACCTTTACTCAAGTATAATTGCTCTCCTAAAGCCAAATCTTTCCCTACTTCACACAAAGTAGTAGTTTTTACTAAAGCGCTACGAATTGCAGTCAAAGTACCCTCACTTGCTTCAGGCATCTTTTGATACAAAAATTCAGTCACCACTAATTCTAAAACTGCATCACCCAAATATTCTAATCTCTCATTTGATTCTAAAGCACTACTAACTTTTTCATTCAAAGCACTTCTATGAGTTAGGGCAGTAAGCCATATTTGTTTATTTTTAAACTCAGGAATCTTCATTTAGCCTAATTCTTTCTCATCCACAATCAAATCTAATACATCTCCAGCCGTGACAATTTCATCATTTTCAACCACATTTTTACTTAATTTCGCCACATCTATTTCAATTTGATTGCCAATTTCCTTAATAATTTTTTGCAAATCAAAATCAGTCAGATTTAACTCATTAAAAATTAAAGAATCTTCTCTAATATCTTCAATTTTATTATCAGTCACTTCACTTAAAATCTCTTTCAATAGCTCAAAGACTTCCGCTCTAGTTTTTATTTGATTATCACCTGACATATTATTCTCCATCTTTTTTTTCTCCATTTAGTAAAATTTTTTCTAATACTGCATTAATAAAGGCATAAGACTGTTCTGCTCCAAATTCTTTTGCCAACTCCACCCCTTCATTAATTAATACTTTTACTGGTGTTTTTTTCTTTTCATGCTCATGTAAAATTAATCGTAGTATCGACAAATCTACCCTTGCTAAATCACCTAAAGGCCGTTCTTTCGCTACTTTTTGTATTTGCTCATCATAATAACTTTTTTTATCTCTAATCTCTTCCAAAGCCTGCTGATCAAACTCAATCTCAAAATTTTCCCAACTTTGATTTTTATATTCATCTACAAACAAAGCCTGCATCAATCTCATTCTTGCCAAATGACGACCGTCATGCTTTTTTTCTTCATTCTCTTGAGTTTGAACATTTAATTCACTCATGACAATTATTTTTTTGCTTTTTTACCAGCCATTTTTTCTGCTAATTTCTTCTTTTGCACTGATTCATCAACCTTTTTCACTGGCTTAAGTACTAATTTTATCTTCTGGGCAATTCTATTCTTATGCATTGGCACTTTAGCCTTCTTAGCATTCAATTTCAAATTCGGCGTATTACCACTTCTTCTTTTTCCTCTTTCAGCTCTGGTTATTTTATTTTTTGGCAGTGGAGTCATATTTTTCTTTCCATTGATAATTATTTACAATTTTGGTATTATATCACATATAATATAAAACATATTTTACACTATTTTCACCAAAAAAACTACTTCTAATTTTAACCCACGCACA